>JBAULJ010000307.1:0-1815 GCA_049578125.1 Halobacteriota archaeon | reverse complement strand
AGGTCCTCAAATCCCTTCGTCCGATTTGCGATGAAGTCCTTATCGTGCAAGTCCTCAGCTATAATCCAATACATTATTGAATTAAGCAAGGCAATTTGAGATGAGGGCTTGTAGCGCACGTAAGTGTCCGCCTGCTTCGCCGTCGTCGAGTACCGTGGATCGCAAACGATTAAGTGCGCCCCCTTTTCTTTGGCCTGGATGATTCTTCGCCCGGCGAGCGGGTGCGCTTCCAACGCATTTGAGCCTATTACGAAGACACAATCGGCGTTCAAAGCGTCTGCAAATCCGTTTGTTGCCGCGCCCGAACCGAAGGATAACGAAAGCCCAGCAACTGATGGACCGTGACAAATGCGCGCGCAATTATCGACGTAGTTGGTCTTGAATCCGACCCGCGCCAGTTTTTGCATAATGTAACATTCTTCGTTCGGGGTTCTGCACGATACTTGAAACGCGACCGAGTTCTGGCCGTTTGCTTCGTGAATTGCCTTTAATCGCGAAGCGACAAGATCGAGCGCTTCGTCCCAAGTAGCCTTAACAAACTCGCCATCTTTTTTGATCAACGGAGTCGTGAGCCTATCCTCATTTTGTACGAATTCCCAACATGAGAGACCTTTGGGACAGAGTTTTCCCTCATTCACGGGAGTTCGCTTCCACGGCTCAACCCCGACGAGCTTGCCGTCCTTAACCACTAGGTTAAGTCCGCAGCCCACCCCACAGTAGGGACACGTTGTCGGTACGTAGTTTACTTCCATACTTTTCCTCCAGATTCATTCTTATCGTTGGCGTTATCGAGAGCGAGGAGGGCGTACTTGCTTCCTAGTGTTCACGAATGGTGCGACCTGCGAGGAAACGCATCGTCGCCCTATTTTGTGACCTGCCGCTGGCACGTGTCCTTCCTGCTTTCATGAGAGTGCTTCAAACCTGAATAGCAGCAACGAAGCCAAGAGATTTTTTGCGCCAAACTATAAAATCGTTATTATCCTATAATCACATTGCAATAAATACTTTGTCGGGTCAGTTGTTGTTTTTATCGAGCAAACAGCCTTGAATGCAGCTTAAGGCAAGATATGAGCCAAAAAGAAGCCCGTCAAGGCTGCCGCAAGGAATCAGCCTGCGTCTGTGATCACGGGCGAAGCGGTCGGGTCGAACGGATTTGTGCGTAACGCTAAGGAGAAGAGGTACGGATAGCGCTTCAAGAGGTGGGCCATGTACTTCAGCCACTCAGAGGTGAGCGCGCTGTACGCGCGTCCTGCGTCTAGAGCGAGGTGTCGGTAATCACCGTCGGGCAGGTGCGCGAGGTCGGATCGGTACTGAAGCTCATCGGCGACATGGAAGACCGCCCAAAGCTGTTCGGTGAAGGATTCCTGTTCGAGGAGGTTGGGATTTTCGAGGAGACGGAGCAAAAACATCCGCTCTGAGGTGAGAAAACCGCGTAGGTTCTCCAGGAAATGCAACGCTTTCGGATCGTCCTTCTCGCAAACGAGCTTGTATTCGTGCTGTTTTAGGCGCAAACTCGCGTCGGCGAATTCACGGCTCTTCCACGTGCCCTTCACCAAAAGCTCATCGCGAATCTCCTCGACGTGCGGGTCAAAGTCCGAAAACGCCTTGAGGAGTGGGGTGCCGACCTCACTGAAGTAGACGCCGATTACCATGTTGAGTTTGGCGAGTTGACTCCTCTTTTCTTGCCTACTTATGACCCAGTCAACGACGAGGACGACGAGAAGCACCTCGATCGGAAGAAAGGCAACGTCGCCAAGTCCGTAGATCTCGATATGAGTTAAATCGCGGAATATGTAGAAGTGAACGAGATAGAGC
>JBAULJ010000306.1:0-7766 GCA_049578125.1 Halobacteriota archaeon | reverse complement strand
CCTATAAGGCGTGCAGCGTGCTCGACGGACAACGTCAGTGCTTCGTCTTTATGGTGCTCTTTTGTCATGTCCACACCTTCACAAACGAAAAGGCGCTGCGCTAAATATATATGTCCCCGCCGTTGCGCTCAAAGAGGCAAGCGTCTCGGCAGTGGCGCGTGGTGAGGTTAGCCATAGCGTCCAGCGTCGCGGGGAAACTAGCTGCCGAATTCACAACACCATCTTTAAGCTCTGTTATGCCGCCTACTAAACGACGTAATTTATAGGAGGTGAAAAATGGCACAGGAACCGCAAACGCACCCGCAGCGACCGGTAAAAAGACCGGGACAAAAATTTCCTCTTTGGATCATGTGGGTCTCTATCGCCGTGTTTTTCGGATGGCTTCTCTTCTTAGCATTCTGGTTGTTCTATTATGCCAGTGGTTTTAGCATTCTCCAAAACATTGCTGTTCTCTTGCTCTCTATTGTCGTCGCCTTGATCGTCGAGACGCTGCTATGGGTTCCGTGGACAATGAAACGCGCTTGAAACGGCAACTGATATTGGAGCAATATCTGCTCTGCGCTGTCTGATCGAAAAAATATGTCTTCCGACGGCTTAAGAAGGCAATATATATCTAGCGGATTAAATCGACTTTTTTCGTTGATTTGTTTATCTGGCTTTCCCATGGTAGCTGAGCTTTTGATGCTCGCTTCCGTGCGGCGGCAACGCTGCCAGTTCAAACCGGAAAAATTAATAAGAACGCTCGCAGTCATAGCGCGGTAGATTCTATGATCAAAAAAACTGCACTGCTACTGATCGGTGTCGTCATGAGTGTTTCAGTGCTGGCTGCGGGCTGTACTTTCAATGTAGGGAACACGACGCCTTCTGCGTCGCCAACGAACACGTATGACAGCGTAAAAGGTTTCACGATTAAGTACTCGTCGGATTGGGGCAAACCTCAGGAGCAAAGAAACGGCGCTCTTGTAGTCTTTTTGACGCCGACCAATAACGAGACTGAAAACCTCAACGTGGAGGTGGCCAACCTCTCAGCGAGCAGTACGCTCGCTACCGTGACGGAAACTATCAAGTCAAATGCACAGGACTACGATAACTTCACGCAAATTGAGGCAACAAACACAACGCTTGCCGGGCTTCCCGCCTACAAGATCGTTTATACGGCAACGGTTGACGGAGATCAGTTAAAAGTGCTTCAAACTTGGACGGTGAAAGACGGCAAGGCATACGTCATTACATACAAAGCTGCTCCTAGCAACTACAATACTCATGTAAGCGCGGCGCACCAGATGATCGACTCATTTCAGATCAAGTAGCACAGTCTGATTGCGATCAAAGGCCCCGGTATAGAGCGTTCGCTTGATTCTTTGCTGAACACTCAGCTCAGACCAGTCGGTTGCAGGACAGACGTACATTTATCGCCTGAAAAATGAACGATTCGATGAGCAAAAAGACAGCGGTGCTACTGGTCGCCATCATCGTGAGCCTATCAGTGCTGGCTGCGGGCTGTACCTCCAATGTAGGGAACAAAACGCCCCCACCTTCACCGACAAACACGTATAACAGCGCGAAAGGCTTCACGATTAAGTACCCATCAGACTGGACAAAAAACGAGCCAAAAAGTGGAGCGATTGCGGTGCTCTTTGGAATACCAACGAACAACGCCACAGAGAATTTAAACGTCCAAGTGTGGAACCGCTCCGCAAACGATACGCTTAGCAGCTTAACACCTAGCAAACTTTCAGCCCTACAAGACTTTTCTGACTTCGAGCAGATTGAGGCTGGCAATACGACCCTCGCGGGCAATCCGGCGTACAAGATCGTTTATACGGCAACCGTTGACGGAGACCACCTGAAGCTGACACAGATTTGGACGGTCAAAGATGGAAAGGAGTATATCATAACCTACAAGGCAGCCCCCAACAACTACGACACGTACGCGAGCACGGCGCAGCAGATGATTGACTCGTTCCAGATTAAGTAGCACAATCTGATTGCGATCAAAA
This sequence comes from Halobacteriota archaeon, assembly GCA_049578125.1. GTDB lineage: Archaea > Halobacteriota > Bog-38 > Methanoflorentales > Methanoflorentaceae > Methanoflorens. The sequence goes on along the minus strand of JBAULJ010000306.1, from coordinate 5,766 downwards.
GTCCTCGCGAAGCAGCAACTTGATTCTTAACTGCTTACTCAGCTCAGATTAGTCGGTTGGTATAGGACAGACGTACCTCTATCGTTGTACGGATATCGAACAACAGCCTACTCAGCCAGGCCGCGAAGTTCCGTTAGCGTCCCGGGAAATTCGCGCAAATTGAGCAGGAGACGTCGTGTGACAGCCTCGAAAGATCGCATCATACTAGGCTTGAGAGTGAATCTCACGATGAAGGGGCGTCGAGAATCCCTGCGGGACGCCGGTGAAAGACGGAGGCGAAGGAATTGACGAATCAGTCAACAGATAGAACAGGTTCGAATTTGAACTCAGCGGTGAGCCGGCTTGGATTCTGGTCGGCACTCCTCACGGCGGTATTCTCCGTCGCATTTTTCGCGATTGGTATCTCGACCCCTGTACGAAATATCCCTTATCCCTATGTAGCCTCATTCATTCCCATCGATTACCTATGGATGTATCCGGCATTTCTGTTGGCACCGACCTTCGTCGTGCTTATGGCGTGCATCCACTACTACGCAGCCGATGACAAGAAGCTATTCAGTCAGATAGGGTTGTCGTTCGCCGTGGTCTACGCGGCCGTGATCACCACAGACTACTTTATTCAGTGGACCGTAGTTGAACCGAGTATCTTGAGCGGGGAGACGGCGGGTCTCGCTCTGTTCACGCAGTACAATCCTCACGGGCTCGTCGTTGCTCTTGAAGGTCTCGGGTACCTCATGATGAACGGGGCTTTCCTCTTCGCCGCCGCTGTTTTTGCTGGGGGACGGCTTGAGCGCGCGTTACGATGGCTGTTCGTCGCGAGTTTTGTCGTGGCGGTTGGATCGTTTGTCGGCCTCTCTCTGCTGGGATACGGCATTGTCACGTTTGAAGTGACTATTATCGCGATAAACTGCATAGTGCTGATAGTTTCAGGTGCGTTGCTCAGCGTCGTGTTCAAGCGAGCTGGGCGACTACACCAAAACTACACCAAAACTACACCGTAAGACGGCGATTCGTTCGTGAAGCGCCCCACCGTTCGCTAGTGGCCTCCTGCTGCTCATCGCCGTACTTCTCGAGGATGAAATCCCGCTTGTACGATTCGTTCGGCAGGACAAACCACCTGAGCGGTCTCTCCGGTTGCTCTTTCCTTTGCATCTTCTTCTCTCACCTCCACAGTCAATGGGGGCGGAAGACCTACGTCAACGCATCCCTCATACACTATATAGCACTCTGGAGTGACGTGTTTTCGAAGGGCGAAGCTTCGCTATCGAGAAGCGACGGCGCGCAATAAAATTATAGATCTATTTTTATTTTAATTAGTAAATTTATATAATTGCCTTATTGTGAGCGGTAGCAGATTAGTAGAAAGGTCTAAACGCTAGTTCCACCGCGGGAGAATCACAAACCCAGGTCAGACAACCCCGGATGGTCGTCGGTGCGTCGCCCCAGTGGCCAATGATACTTGCGGCCCCCCTCTTTGATCGGCAAATCGTTGATACTGGCAATGCTTATATAACATTGTTGTATATAACAACGTTGTATACTAGGAGTTGTACAAGTATCGTGTACATTCAAAGCCGCTGCAACTGTTGGCAAACGTACCCAGAACGAAGCTGGATCCAGTTTCTTTCGCTCCGGATTCTATATGAAACTCCGACGTATGGCTACCAGCTCCTTAACGAGATTGAAGAACAAAGCTGCGGCTGTCACAAGCTGGAGCCCGGAAGCATCTATACCGTCTTGCGGCGGATGGAGGAGAAAGGGTTGCTTGCGTCGACGTGGGAAAGGGGGAACTCCGGTCCGGACCGGAGAATTTACACCGTGACCGAAAAGGGCGCTGACGTCCTGAAGACGGGGCTGAGCACGATTGTACGAAGGAAACAACTCTTTGATGATTTGATAGGGTTCTACGAAAGGCGTTTTAAACCGTAATACGACGGAGGTCAACCAAAATGTGTGGACAAAATAGTTATTGCTCAAACGAGGGATGCAGCTGTGGCTGCAGCTGTGGCTGCAGCTGTGGTATGCATCATCGTCACCACCACGGGCACCACGAGCATGGAATGGGCGCGGGGGGCATGGGTATGGAAATGGAATTCCCCGTGTCGCTGATGGACGTTGATGAAGAAATCAAAATGCTTGAAGAATATAGAGACGCTCTAAACGCGCACCTCGCGAAGGTTAACAAGCGACTTGAGGGGCTTAAACGCTGAAATAATCCGTAATTTCTCTCTCACGGCGATAGTGACCGAGCGCTTTGTAATTCTAGAGAGTCTAGGGAGAGGTCGTTAACTGCATTCGCGGCCACGAATCGGGTTAGGTGCGCTGCTGCCTGTCGACAAATAATCCGACTTCGTTATTGCATCGCCAAATCAAGAGAGCGAGTTGAAAGCTGGCGTTGGGGGTGGTATAACGGTCAATGTGCTAGTGGTCTACTATTCACGCACGGGAAATACCAAAGCAATGGCAGAAATAATAGCTGACGCTGCGGGCAAAGAAGGGGCGCAGGTCCGGCTCAAAGAGGTGGCCAATGCTTCAAATGATGACCTTGTTTGGGCCGATGGCATCATTATCGGCTCACCCGTTCATTTCGGCCTGCCGTCAAGCGAGATCAAGAAGTTCATCGACGACTCGATTAGTGTCAGGAGACAACTCGAAAACAAAGTCGGCGCTGCTTTTGTCAGCTCAGGGCACCGTGCAGGAGGCAGGGAAACCACCATTATGGCACTTCTGCAGGCCTTTATAGTGCACGGCATGGTCGTATGCGGCGATCCGATCTCCTCTGGAGGGCATTTCGGTGCTGTCGCAAGCGGCAGTCCTGATGACCGGTCCTCTCAGGAGTGCATAGGTTTAGCGAAAAAAGTGGTAATGCTCGCCACGAAATTGCAAAGCAGATAGCGTGCGCGTGCGTTATCAGTCCTAAGACAGCTAAGTGTCGAACGCAACGCTCGAAACCCCCCTTAGGGATGAATCTGCTGCAAAAATATACTACACTACGTCCGAAACCCCAAGGTAATTTCGAAACGGCGGTAAAGTGATGACTGTGGGAGCCCGTTGGTCGAAATGAGCTACGCGCTGCTCGATTGCGGAACCGGTTTTTTGAATGAAACCTTGTGAGTTACGCGATGACTGTCTAGGCACTAACTGGCTGCGGTTTTCTGGGTCCTGCGAAGAATATGAAGAAAACAAAGAAGATATAGAACAGCGGCTGATTGAGGAGCACCCCTAGGAACCCAAGAACGCCGATAAAGCCCCAGTACCAGTTTATTCTTATTTCCATAGAGCTTACGACGACTGGTTCTCGTTTATAGGCGGGCTCATTGCGTAAGGTTGACACCTATGACTCTTTTTAAACGACCTTATGGATGTTTATGAGGGCACACAGAACTAAGTGAGGTGCCTCTTTTCTTTTTTTCTAGTACGTTGATTTATGTCTTCTCTTATGCTAAATTCTAGCTCTTGAATTTTGCGTAAGTGTTTCGCCACATAAGGGTCGTCTTTTATACTAATCTTAAGGAGTATCCCCTCTGAAGCTTTAAGCAATAACTCAACGTGCTCTAAATCTTTGGCGATTTCCATACCGTTTAATCATACGTCTCATCTATATTTACTTCTTTTTTAAACAACTACTTTTAAATCATCTCGTGTATCATCTATGCACAATGAGGTCCGACTTAACACCCTTAGAGGTGCTATATGCCAAGCACATTGCCGAGGACCGATACAACTACGCACGGCAAGCAAACGTAAAAGAAAAGGTACAAAAGTCTTCACGTTTATTTCTGCTTTTTTCATTTTGAGCGGCCAACTGCCCCCGGCGGGCATAAAACAAATAGCTTTAATATTAGAGTGGCCGCTTTTGAAGCGTCTCAGATAGGAGCGAATCATGGGAACCCAATCACGATACCTCATAGCAGCATTGTGCGCCGTGATGATCCTCGTCGCCTGCACGGCGGGGTGTACGTCGTCGACTACCTCGTCGCCAAGCCCCTCATCGCAAAGCGGACAGGCATCGGCCACCGCGAAAACCGGGCAATCGGGGACAGCGGGCTACCCCCCTGACAATTCTGGGTCCGATCCCGACCCATCGGTCGTGCCCCGGTACAAGCCTTCAGTTCGGCTCATGAGCCCAGAAGAGAACGTCAGTACAGGATGGGCGTTTGAGACCAAGGACCCCCTTTCCAGTGTGAAAGCGTTTTACAGCACGCAAATGGCCAACTTGGGGTACCGCGTTACCGGCACAGAGAACAGCACCCAAGACTACTGGTCAGTCAACTACGCCAAAAACAATACCACTATACTTATTCATGCGGGCAGCAGCCCCCCGTCGCCGATATGGACGGGGTATTTGCCGCCACTGACGAACGTGACCTATTTTGGATTTTCGCCAATTGGTCCGGGGCAAGAGGGCCCCTAAAGCGGGGCTCTGATCTACTTGTCAATTGTTCTGACTCCGAGGCCGCAGGACGAAGTAACTCTTTCTTTCGTCGTATAGGCGTGTCCATTCCAATATACAGCACTTTGTATTCCTATCACCTGCTCGGATAGATCCCGGCCCTTCGTGCAAACCTTGTGACAAACGCTTCGGGTCCGACCTCACGTTTTTATGCGTGAAGCGAGTTGCACGCCCACGTCGTAGTACTCGGCAAGCTCTTCTTCTGTGGGTACGAAATAGACTTCCAGCTCCTGGAGCACCTCGAAGCCACACGCTGAAATATCTTCTGCGAGCTTCTTAGGCGCGCCGCCCAGCCCTCCCATAGAGCCGAAAGTGACGGCGAGCTTCTTTTGGCCCGTTTTGTCAAATCGGAGCCCCCGAAGATAGTACACTAGATCGCCGATGCTCGGGTACGGCTCGCCATACAGCGTCGGAGCGCCGAAGAGCACAAGCTTGCTGTCGAGGATATCCTTTACAACCTCGCTTCGTTCGTCGACGTGCAGGAAGTGCACCGCGACGTCAGCCCCCCCGGCGATGAGCCCCTCGGCGAGCGCGTGCGCCATCTTTTGCGTAGAGTGATGCATGGTGTCGTACACGATCGTGGCCTTGTTCTTCGCTTTGCCCGTGGCCCAGTTCGTGTAGGCGTTGATGATCTTGGCTGGATCGGTCCAGATCTGTCCGTGAGAAGGCGCGATCACTCGTATCTTGTCGAACAATCCGAGCGTCTTGACTTCGTCCAATTTCTTGAGCAAAATGCGGGCCGATGGCGTGATGAGGTTTGCGAAGAACTTCTGCGCGGCTTGCATCAGCACGTACTCGGGAACGTCGGCGTCGTATCGTTGCGCAAGGCACAGGTGTTGGCTAAAGGCATCGTTCGAGAACAGGATCTCATCCTCTTTCAGGAAGGTGAACATGCTGTCTGGCCAATGCAGCAGAAATGCCTCGAGGAACGTGCACGTCTTGCCCCCGAGCGCGAGCTCATCTCCCGTTTTGACGGTGGTAAAGGGGACCCCCTCAAGTGAAGCGTAGTGCTTCTTGAGCCCCTTCGCCCCAACTTCGGTGATGTAAATGGGCGCAGCGGGAAACCTTTTGTGAATCTCAGTCAACGCCCCGCTGTGATCGAGCTCGATATGGTTCTGAATGACCACGTCGATTGAGAACGGTCGTCCCTCCTTCTGGCACGCGTCTTGAATCCGCGCCCACATCTGCGCGGACGTTCCCGGGTACGTGTTATCGATAAGGGCTGTGCGGTCCTCGCCGAAGATGAGATACGCGTTGTACGTCGTGCCGTGCAGCGTATAGCCGTGATATGCTCGTATGTCCCAGTCCAACAC
>JBAULJ010000305.1:0-1930 GCA_049578125.1 Halobacteriota archaeon | reverse complement strand
CGTCATAATGCTTTTGCCTTATATTAGGAACACACGTTTTTTGATTTCACGCAGACGCTGTGATCAGCGTCAAAAGTGTGCCGTCTAGGCGTGCTGCCGCTCGAAAGCGAAAACCGCGTTTACGGGTGCACTGCCCACGAACTATATGCACTTGCGCGACTCAAACAAGCTTAACACGGAGGTGTAAGGGTGAAAACGCTAATCGTACTGAATTTTAAGACGTATGCAGAGAGCACGGGGGCTAACGCCGTGCGACTCGCAACTATCGCAGAAAAAGTAGCAGCGGACTCAGGCGTCACAATGATCGTCGTCCCACAGGCAGTCGACGTGTTTCAAATAGCGCGCCGAGTAAGCATTCCGGTCTACGCACAGCACGTTGATGGGATTCAATTTGGGGGCAACACAGGACACATGCTTGCTGAAGCGCTCGCAGAGGCCGGAGCGCTAGGCACGTTGATAAACCACTCAGAGAAGCGCCTTCAATTGGCTGAGCTAGACGCCGCAAATCAGGCCGCTAAGCGGACCAACTTGACCACAGTAATCTGCACCAACAACATAACGACGACCAAGGCAGCCGCTTCGCTACGTCCCGATTTCGTAGCGATTGAGCCTCCTGAACTGATCGGTTCTGGGATACCGGTATCAAAAGCGAATCCAGAAGTGGTTACAGGAGCGGTGGAAGCTGCAGCCGGCGTGAAAGTCCTTTGTGGCGCCGGCATCTCAAAAGGTGAGGACGTGAAGGCCGCAATCGAGCTTGGAACCCAGGGCGTGCTTCTCGCTTCAGGGGTGACTAAGGCCGCCGATCCAGAGGCTGCTCTGCGAGGTTTGGTTGAGTTTGTCTAACGAGAGATCTAAAAAAGCAGAGGTCGACCTGTGGAAAAGCCTAATGAGGCCACCAGGTAAAAGTCGCCCCCCTAAAATATGGTCAAAAGCGAACCTAGTTCGCCTGTTTCTGAAGACGCCGACCCCCGTTATCGCTGACGCCATGGACGGGCGTAACGTATTGAGCTGTCTTCGACCTGTTTTGTCACGCGCCGCAATAGCAGGGCCAGTAATCACCGTCAAAACAAACCCGACAGACTGGGGCACCGTAGTAAGCGCGATAGAGGCGGCCTCCCCAGGTGACGTGCTGTTTATTGACAGTTCCGGGTCGAACGTAGCGGTATGGGGGGGCCTGACGTCGCGAGCAGCGCAACAGCGCGGACTCGTCGGTACAATCGTTTATGGCAGTTGTCGTGATATTCCGACTATAGAAAAACTTCAGTACCCGGTGTGGGTGAAAGGAATCACCGCCCGTGCTGGAAGACCGTTAAACAGGGGAACGGTTAACGTTCCGATAACCGTCGGTGGACTGTCGGTACAACCGCGTGATCTGGCGAAAGCCGACGTGCACGGAGCCGTGATAGTTCCGTCGAATGAGGTTGCCGCGGTTGCCAATAGAGTCACAGAGATAATCAGCAAGGAACGCTTTATAGAGACGGGAATTAAGGAAGGGCGAAGCTTGAGCGAACTGCTGTGGGATTTTCCATCCTAATACGACTTTATATAGCATTAGCCCTAAAAAAAAAGCAATGGTCACCAGCGAGCTCGCAAACGTTTTCTTACACAAAATGCCGACGTCACTGCTGCTCACTATTCGAACGTACGATCGAACTTACGTCTCCGTTTTAGCTAAGGAATCCAACTGCACATACCCGCACGCAGTGAAAACGCTGTGGGGCATGGAAAAGCTCGGTTTGGTCCAGTCAGAGAAAGTCGGCAGGGTGAAGTATGTCCAGCTGACAGATCACGGCAAGGTTGTTGCTGACTCACTCAATGCCCTCGTGCACAACCTAGGCGTTGATGATGTACCGCTGAGAAATGACGTGGAGTACATCAATCAAAAGACAAACAACGTCATCCGCAAAGTTGAAACGATTCAAAAAGAGCT
>JBAULJ010000304.1:0-4341 GCA_049578125.1 Halobacteriota archaeon | reverse complement strand
CGACTTTTTTCTGCACCTGCCACAGACGAAGCCCTTCGCCAGTCGCCTCATAAATGCTTCTCAAAACCCTCTTTTGCAGCTCATTCATTAGTGCTATTTCGGCGGGACCATCGTGCAACGTCGGGTTCAGCATAGTCACTCACGCTTTTCGCGATTAACATATCATGGTTGTGCCAGACCGTATATAGCTCTGGCTGGGAGGGTGCAGTTTTAGCCGAAAGCTCAGTAACTGCAAAACGAGGTCATTACCTGGTCACCAGTGCGCTATCCTGTTCGGGTTCTCTGTGTTGAGCGGCTAAAACAAGTTGTTCGAGGATGCCAAAGCTTGCGACGGCTCTCCACTTGCTCCATGCGTGAGCTTCCTAACGCCTTTGCACTCCTACGATTTCGGAAAAACGATTGCGCCCGTTTTATCCAAGCCCCAGTTGGGGTTATAGGCGACTTCCCACAGGTGCCCATCTGGGTCGGCGAAGTACGCACTATATCCGCCCCAAAACGCCTTTTGTGGTTTCTTCGTGATCTCCGCGCCGAGCTTTTTCACCGTAGCAATAACCGCGTCCACCTCTCTTTCACTGCCGACGTTGTGGGCCAGCGTCATCGCGTAATAGCCTGAACCCATCGCGGCGATATTCGCATCCTCCGCAAGCTTATCGCGGAGAAAGATGGAGAGGACGACCCCATTGCTCATCAGGAAAAACGCGACGTCGTCACTGTCTGTCTGCGCCACTGGCCACCCAAGACCGTCGCGATAAAAAGCCAATGAACGCTGGAGATTTTCGACGCCTAGCGTAATGAGCGAGATACTTGGGTTCATACTGTGCCTTTGCGATCTGGGTTGCAGTGCATCTTCATATAGCTGTCGCCTCTCGCCAACTCATCGAGCATCTGCGCCAATCGCCTTTATCTGGTGCTTTCTAACTTTGCCCGCGTTATCCAGCCGATATAGTCGTTCCGTGGTAGGCCGGTCGCGCCTTGTAGGCATCCATCAGCTTCCCCTTGGTCAGCGCGCGACGGATGGAGGGCAGGCATATGATTGGGTATCCTCCTCAGTCTGCTAGCCACGAGACCTTCCTTTTTTCATGACACGCTTCTTTCCTGCGCCGTCCGCGATATGCCCAAAGACTTTCGGTTTGCTGTAGAGAATCTGGAGGAAGTAAACGATATCCTTTTTACAATCGAGGCACTATTCTCCCTGTCGTCGACGCGTTCAAGAAGCGCGATGATCTGGCCCAGAAGCACGGCATAACGCTCTATTGGATGGTCAGCGGTGCGCCTTAACACGTCTCGTACGCCCCTCTAGAAAGCGATCTTGTCGACACGTCACGCAGTTCTTGCACGAGGTCTTTGTAACACCCTTAGCCCTCAAAATCACGCCGGTCCAAATGATGAAAGACGTCATCCCTGTCTGGAGTCAATAAGTGCGGACGATGTTCGGCTGGAAGCAGCGACAATGCATAAAAACGATGATCGTGCAAATGGGCACACCGTTACTGCGAGATGAGTCCGCGAGTTGAGGTGATAAAATGGAAATCGGTTCCGAAGTACCTGCGTTTTGTCTTCCTGATCGCGCAGGCAAGCAAGCATGTTTGAGCGATTTTAGAGGTAAGTGGGTTGTCCTGTACTTCTATCCTAAGGACAATACAAGTGGCTGTACACGAGAGGCAATGGAGTTTAGCGAACAACTGCCGGATTTTGAGAAGCAGGACGCAGCGATCATCGGGATAAGCCCGGATTCGCCTGCGAGTCATCAGAAATTCGCTGAAAAGCATCAGCTTCGTGTGTTGCTGTTGAGTGACGAACAGCACGAAGTGGCGGAAAAATATGACGTCTGGAAGCTAAAACGCATGTACGGAAAGGAGTATTATGGCATTGAACGTAGCACCTTTCTGATAACCCCGGAAGGGAAGCTGGCCCAGGCCTGGAGAAAAGTCAAAGTGAACGGCCACGTTGATGCTGTCCAACGAACCCTAGAAGCGCTCAGACAATAAAAACCACTTCAACGAGTGAGATCTGTACACTCTGGTAATTGTCGCGAACAAGCGACCAGCTCTCTAGAACCGACTGCAGTGGGTTCGCTTACGAAGAATTTACGTAGTGACGCTCCCGATCTGCTCAAAGCAGGTCACAAAGAGGTTACCATTCCGGTTCGCCCTCTGTGTCAAACAGGCCTGAATAGAACAAGCCGTTGAAGCGGTAGTCCTTGAGGTTGTGTTCAATCTCTCGAGATTCATTGTTCTTATTGCCCACTAACCTCCCATCTTCAAACCATCTAAGGTAGTCATAACGGGAAAGCGCCAGAATGACGTCAAGCTCGATGCGCTCTTGGTCGGACCCTTCAGAACTCGCCGCTTTCACGTCGTCGATCGTCCATTTCGAAACGTCAGGCTTCAGCCACTGCATGAATTCTCGCACCAGCCACGGGTATACGATAAGCGACCGCATGCTACTCTCTCTAACTTTACGTGGACTCTTCATCCTTCTTGAAGATTAAAACCTTTTCCTTTTGCGTGACGTTGTAGAGGCCAAAGATCGTCTTATCTATGCAGTTTGTAAGCCGTAATCCGATCTCGCTCGCGTGTTTAGTGATGAGCTCGACCGACTCGAGCGTTGTGCCCCCATAGGCGGCATTTCCAACAACGATGAGAGCGAAGAAGAAGTTGCAATATACCAAAGAGGTAAATTGTGGAGAGGTTAGCTAAGCTGACTCCTGTGTATCCAAGAAGGAATCACTAAAGACAACCGTGCCGAGAAGCATCGTAGAGGAATGTGAGCTGACGAGCGGAGATTCGTTGGATTGGAAGCTTGAGGTGCGAAATAGAGAATTAATCATAGTAGTTCGACCTGGCAAAAGTTCTAAATAAATTCGAAGAGACTAGAATTGAAAAGATGTTATCAGTGACGCAGCCGCTAGCACTTAACAAGATTTATGCTATGGATTGTCTTGAAGGGATGAAACTCATCAAGGAGAACTCCATAGACGTAATTGTCACATCTCCACCATACAATATTGGCAAAAAATATAATGGTTATAACGACGAGCGACCAAGAAATGAGTATTTAGACTGGATCGAAGAAGTCGCTCAAGAATCAAAACGGGTTTTAAAAGACACTGGTTCGTTCTTTCTTAATGTCGGCGGAAAGCCTACAGACCCGTGGATTGCTATGGATGTTGCGTACAGATTCAGAAATCACTATACCCTTCAAAACCTAATACATTGGATTAAATCTATTGCAATACCCGCAGAAGATACGGGAGATTATGAGCATACACAACAGAGCATAGCAGTAGGACATTATCAACCTGTCAACAGCTTAAGATATCTAAGCGGGTGCCATGAGTTCATTTTTCATTTTACACAGCATGGCGACGTCACTATTGACAAAACATCCATTGGAGTGCCATATCAGGACAAATCCAATATCAAGCGGTGGAAGTCTGTAAGTGCCGACCTGAGAGAGCGAGGCAATGCGTGGTTTATCCCATATAAAACGATACAAGAATCAAGACAACATCCTACGGTTTTTCCTGAGAAACTTCCCGAAATGTGTATAAAACTACACGGGTCTGATAACAAAACCGTAGTGCTAGACCCGTTTATGGGTATTGGAACTACAGCGTTAGCATGTATGGAATTAGGGGTCAAATTCATAGGTTTTGAGATAGACTCGTCGTATGTTAAACTTGCTGACGAAAGATTACGCCAAAGCCAAAGACAATTGCTCCAAAAAACATTGATTTGAGGGAGGGTGTGGTGCAACCGAAAGATGCAATTCTCAAATTGATAGAGATTACCCCCCTATTGGATAAAGTCAGCTTTAGGGACGTTCTTGAGTTAACGTCACCATATAAGCTACAGCCCATAGACCCAAATCAACAAGACGACAAAGAACTGATTGAGACTATTACAAAGTCTTGTAGAGATTTTCTAGCCCTGTGCAATAAAATTAAGAGGCGATTTCAGGGAGCTAGAATTAACGAAGTAAGCAAAGCAATTGAAAATGAGCTAGTCGAAGAAATAAGAAAGACAGGATTAAGCACAAAAATTCTTTCAGAACAGGGCTATCCCGACATAGAGTTGGCAGATAAGCACAATCGGGTCACGTATTTAGAAGTAAAAATATCAAGTAAAAAAAAGAAAACTGGTTTTCGAGCTTTCTACTACAGTACTGGAAAAAAGATTACAAGCGACGCGAGACACCTCCTACTTGGATTACTTATTGCAGAAGAAAGCGACAAATACTGGAAAATAGAGGGGTGGACTTTAACAGATTTGTCAAAGCTCGATGTGCACTTCAAAGCCGAGTTTAATGCAAGCAATATTGATATGTACACCAAGGAAG
>JBAULJ010000303.1:0-3156 GCA_049578125.1 Halobacteriota archaeon | reverse complement strand
CAAACGGAGGATGTACCAGAATCCGTAAACAACACTTGCGGCGAGAATCGCTATGTACTTGTAAAACAAGCCTTGAAAGATGGAGAGCGCGACCCAAGGAAGGAGTGTCGAGTTTAAACCAAGTAGGAGGCCTCTTGTTTTTTGTCTCCCTAACGAGACCGGAATGGTTGCCGCCCCTGCTAGTCTATCCCCTTCAACATCGCGCACATCAAACAAGACCGTATTAATGAAGACCTTAATAAAGACAAAGTACGCGATGAGCGAAATGGCAATGTAACTGCTGAAATGAACTGCTAATGGCAGGAGTGCTGCGCAGATAACGCAGGTTCCGGCTATCGTCGCGTTTTTCACGACAAGGACGTCTTTCAGTCGAAACCTTAAGATTCGCACGCTATACAAACAACCTACGCAGATCGCGAGAACTATAACAAAAACGGCAAATAGATCGCAGAAAGACGCGAATAAAAGGGCTGCACCACCTGACCCTATAACCGTTAATAGAACACGCGTGTGGTGCTTCCTGACATAATCAGCTCTGTCAGGTGCATTAATCGAATCTTCGTCGAGATCGGTCAGTCTATTTAAATTATATGTAGACACCGTCACGAAAAAGCAAGCGAGCAATAATGGCGCGTTGAACGTGTTTAGCAGCAAACAGGAAACATATAGTATACTCGTCGTCGTAAAACCAGCTAAGATCGCGTTTAACGTCAGGAACGATAGAATCCCTTCAAAGAACGAGCTCAAGTCACCCTGTTCTCTGTCGATGACAAATCTCCTTTGAAAAAACGCGTGCGCATCCATAAAACATCTCCGCTTCTTGCAAATGCGGCTCCAAGCTTTCAGCAGGTAACCGACTAATTTCCTTTGACATTGGTCTTGAAAACAACTGGCTCAGACAAGGAAACGTAATAGTCAAACAGCTTTTGACCCCAATCAAGCGCCTCTTGGTTATAGCTCAAGAGGTCGCTTCCTATGTCGTACATCCCGTCGTGTCTGAAGAGACCGATGCTTATGAAATAGTCGGTGACTGTGAAAGCAATCTGAGGGCTTTGCCTTATCACGTATAGTTTAAGGGCTTGCTTACAGGCTTTTCTCAGTTCGTCAAGGTCAGACAGTTCGAGTATCTTATCGAGCACCGGCTGCGTTACGATGAGCTCACTGTTTACCCCTTTGGAAACCAATCTAATGAAGGCAGTAATCAATTCGGGGAAGAACACAGGTGAAAGGCCCTTTACTTCACGCGAGTTGTCGAGAAAAGTGGCAAAAGTTTCAAAAACTTTCGTGACGTCGGTCGCGGTACTTGTGACGAGGAAGGATTCGTGCAAACTGCCAAACATCTGGAGAAAAGTTTCTGGAATGGAACTCAAGTCGTGTTCGAGCCAAAAAGAGCTGTGCGCGTTCAGCACCGCTATCGTTTTGGCAAGATCTTCGAGTTTTAACGCGATGATTTGGCCGATGTTGGTGAGCGCGTATTCCCGCTTTTCGTTCTCACGTGTCAGATGCTCTCTCTCTAGCTCTCTCAAGGCGTGTATCGCTGCGGTTGATGAGGCCCCGGTTTCGTTCCGTAAGTCTGCGAGAGAGTGTGGACCTTTTTGAAGGGAGAGAACGAGGTTCTTTCTGAGATCTGAGCATACCAAAAGCCGCATCATCTCTGCCACAGTGGCCTTTGTGTCTGTTGTGTCCGTTTGTGAGGTTGCTTGCATGTTCTTGCGTGAGCTAAGTATATGTTACACAATGCTGTAACAAACATGTTAAACAATGCTGTAACCGGATATAAAGCTTGCTACCTAGGCGTCTATTTGGCCAAACGGGTTCAAAATGTCTTTTTTTTGCAACATAGACATGTAATAGATATGTTGTCATGAAATAGCAATATTGATAAGTCTTTGCAATTAGGATTCACCAGATGCGAAATGCTGAGTGCAAGTCGGCCTCTAATGGATGAACTCACAGGCACGTAAAAAGGGTGCGTCACTCATCACGCTCAATGATCCGTGAAGCGAATTGCTTGCCTACGGCAAAATACTGCGCGAGCTCGTTTTCTGATGGCACATAATTGGCTTCTAAATCTTGCAGAATCTCAAATCCGCACGCTGAAATGGCGTCTGCGAGCTTTCTAGCCGCGCCGCCTCGCCACCCCATAGAGCCGAACGTGACGGCCCGCTTCTTTTGGCCAGTCTTATCAAATCGGAGCCCCCGAAGATAGTACACGAGGTCCCCGATGCTCGGAAACGGCTCGTTGTGCATTGTCGGAGCGCCGAAGAGCACAAGCTTGCTGTCCAAGACATCCTTTACAATCTCGCTTCTTTCATCGGCGTGTAAGAAGTACACCGCGACGTCAACCCCCCCGGCGATCAGGCCCTCTGCGAGCGCGTGCGCCATCTTTTGGGTAGAGTAATGCATGGTGTCGTAAACGATCGTGGCCTTATTCTTCGCCTTGCCTGTTGCCCAGTTCGTGTAGGCATTGATGATCTTGGCTGGATCGGTCCAGATCTGTCCGTGAGAAGGCGCGATCACTCGTATCTTGTCGAGCAACCCGAGTGTGCTGATTTCGTGCATTTTCTTGAGCACCAAAGCGGATAGCGGTGTAATGAGATTTGCATAGAACTTCTGTGCGGCTTCCATAAGCACGTATTCTGGAACGTCAGCGTCATACCGTTGCGCGAAGCACAGATGTTGTCCAAAGGCATCGTTCGAGAACAGGATCCCATCCTCTTTCAGGAAGGTGAACATGCTGTCTGGCCAATGCAGCAGTGGTGCCTCGAGGAATAGGCACGTCTTACCCCCGAGTGCAATCTCATGACCCGTCTTGACCGTGCTGAAGGCCACCTCGTCAAGTGAAGCGTAGTGCTTCTTGAGTCCCTTCACCGCAACCTCGGTGCAGTAAATGGGCGCAGTAGGAAACTTGCGGTGAATCTCAGTCAACGCCCCGCTGTGATCGAGCTCGATATGGTTCTGAATGACCACGTCGATTGAGAACGGTCGTCCCTCCTTCTGGCACGCGTCTTGAATCCGTGCCCACATCGGCGCGGACGTTCCCGGGTACGTGTTATCGATAAGGGCTGTGCGGTCCTCGCCGAAGATGAGATACGCGTTGTACGTCGTGCCGTGCAGCGTATAGCCGTGATATGCTCGTATGTCCCAGTCCAACAC
>JBAULJ010000302.1:0-4059 GCA_049578125.1 Halobacteriota archaeon | reverse complement strand
GTGTTGGACTGGTCAAAAATGATTATTCAATAGCATGAGTTCTTTTTTCGCGCGCAAAATGAAGGTCTGATAGTGATTCATCACTACATTGTTCTCATTATCGGAGGAGGATTAACTGGACTTCGAGCTGCCCTGCGTATCTCAGATGCCGGTCTAAACGGGGCGGTAGTTTCGAAGGTTCATCCTTTGCGCTCTCATTCTGTGGCAGCCCAGGGTGTCGGGACTCAATACTCAAATTCTACAGGAAATTGTGATCCATGTCTGACATCCTGACCTACTTCTATCTCCTTCCATTAGGAATTGTCGTTGCTATTCTTGCAACTTCTGCAGGCATTTCGGGCTCAAATTTCTGGATACCTATCTATTTTCTCTGGCTTGGCATCGATCCGAAAACCTCTTTCTGGCTCGCCCTCCTTACCATGCTCTTTGGATTCGGCTCCGGGATTGTCAAGAACGTGATACAGACTACTATCAATTGGAGCATCGTGAAACAATACTTGAAAATTGCTGTCCCGTTTGCTATTCTTGGGACTCTGCTCGTTCCATTTGCACCGGCTAATTTGCTCCTCGCAATATTCGGAACTTTCGTGATCATCTACGGAGTGTTTCTGATATTCCGTTTCGGACTATTCTATAAGAAAAATGAATCCGCAGTCCCCGATAGGGAGGAAAAGATCTACTGGATCCGAGCTGCAATCGCAGGGTTCATGAAAGGATTGATTGCCACGGGAACAGGAAAAATTATCATGCCCTGCGTCCTCAAGCACTGCAAAATCCAAAGCCCTGCAGAAGCAGTAGGGACGACGGTGTTCATTATCTTCGTAGTCAATCTGTTTGCGGCGGTTTTCCGCTTAACACCCGATTTTATTTCAGTGCTGTCTGAACAGGAAAACCTAATTTTTACTATTATGCTTTGGGTTACTCCTGGTGTAATTATCGGTGGACAGATAGGTCCAGTTGTGGCAAGAAAATTGTCGGAGCGAGGAATACGATTCTATGTCGGAATTCTACTGGTATTCGTTGGATTGCTGATATATCTGAGAACATATTCTGGATAATAAGATGCCAAGAACTCACCACCATCCTACAGCCCCGGCTGGCACGAAGGTGCCACACGAGAACTAGAACAATCGTAATGTTTCGAATACGGTGGCTTTCCTTGTGCTAGAAGAGAGCAAGTGCTTTAAGGTCCGAATGTTCATTAAACCTGTCCAACTCTGACACGGAGGTGAAAAAGAATGAAAGTTCCGATGACCCCAGAAAACAAGGAGAAGTGCATTTGCATGAGCTGCCCTACCTACACACAGAACAGCCTGATGGGTGGTGTGTTTTGCGCGATGGACAAGAGTGAAAAGACACCTGAGATGAAGGGATGCGTTTGCGTGAACTGCGGTGTGTTTGCCGAGTATAAACTCACCGGCGGCTATTTCTGCATAAACGGCGCTGCTGAGTAGTCCACAGCGCCACTAATTCTTTTTTTGCACAGCAACCCATTTTGCTAGGTGACCTGAACAAGTTTAGCGAGCAAAGGGTGCTATCATTCAGTAGAAGCAGTCAAACCGAGCGTAATGATGACGCACGGTGCGAGTGATGTCGATGAGAAGTATTACAAAATCCACTGCCCGAACACGTTTATGAACCACCCCTAGAGCCGTATGTCGTTAGGGATGATGGCAACAGGATCGACGAGTTCCTGTCGGGCGTACATTATTTGCGGCTCTCGCACGGGCGGCGTATCCGAATTGACTTCCTTTTGTTTCTTCTTCGCCCACGCGATGCTGCTTGAACGATCAACTACTTTGGGGAGTGAAACAATGCTGCCCCTAAGCAGGCATCATTCAGTTGGCCCGTCAAATTGGCGATCAATACGACGGGTAAGTTCGACTTACATCGCGCGCAGTCTACTTATCTCCCTGGGCGAGGCTTTCGTTTAGAGCTGGACGGCCCTCGATCGGATCTTGTCAAGAGCTTCCGCAACCTTCTCGCGAACCTCCCAATCCGCGTCGTTGAGCGCTTTTGTCAAAGGCTCAACGGCCCTGGCGTCGCCGATCTTGCCAAGGGCTTCCGAAGCACTCTCGCGAACAAACATGTTCGTGTCACTAAGCGCGTTTGTTAAAGGCTCAACAGCTCTTGGATCGCCGATTTTGCCGAGCGTTACCGCAGCTGTCCGGCGAACATGCTCGTCCTTGTCGTTGAGCGCGTTTATTAAGTGCTCCACGGCGTTGGGATCGCCGATCTCGACAATAGCTTGCACAGCATCTGAGCGAATATCATTATTTATATGCCCTAATGCCTTGATGAGCCCTTCAACATCCCTTTCCTTCTTCATCTTTGCCACGTTCGGCTTGCTCAACTCGAAGTCCATTAATATCGAATCTCAAATGTACATTTCAATGAGCGATGCTATATCAACGTACTGTTGGTTTAAGCACACTTTGCAGTCGCTAATTGTATGACAGCTATAGACATAGGGTCTCGGTGGCCCTCCAAGTCAAACGTCGCCGCTGGTCACGTTCCGTAAGGCGCAGCGTGGTTTGACGCAACATGTATGGCATTGTTCGTCAAATGTGGCAGCGTGTGAGGCGCTTTGCATGCTGAAAGGTATGTATTGCATCAGTCAGAAATCCAAGCCTAAGCGCTCGAAATCGATAAAAGAAAGTCTCTTCTCTGCGCTGTCTGTGACTCAAACGGAATACGCTGTGCAATCCCTCGATACGCACTGCATTTCAGCAAGGCTGATTTTCTCGTTGGCACATAGTCCAGCGACGAAGGTTCCTCTGCAATAGCTTCAGCGGCGAATCAAACCACTACAACCTATCTATCGCGCGCGGCTAATCACAACGATTAAGTGAGCAGGGCTGACCTCATTCACTATTATGCTAACCGCTGAAAATTATCCAGCCCTTTTTACTGACGTTGTGCTCTCTAAACACGAGCTGCTGGAAATCCACCGGAGTAAAATCTCACTACACCGCGCAAAAACAGGTTACAGCTACCCAACGATTCGGTTGCCCTACGCGTTCTCAAAGCTCGCAGGCCTGCCAACGCGTATCTATCAAACGGTTCACGATGGTGCACTAGCCTTCCTTGTTGTTGTCTCTTCATCTGGCAAAGCTACAGAAAACAGTGCTGAGCTATCGGAAAACTCCAAAATAAACGCCAAATCGCCCGCCTTGACATGGCGGAGATCGCCGGTCCGAATCCGGCCGAGCCCATCGTTCTTTTTAGAATCGGCCACACTAGAGCCGTCTATTGGACTTTTATCTGATACGAGAATCATGGCAAAAAAGAAGCACACCAAGGACAAAAAGTTGCACAACTCTCACAAGCTCGATCTATCGTGGCAAGAAGCTGTCGACCTACAGCCAGAAGACGATTATGAAGACGGCTCAGAAATCTACTACTTCATGGATCAAGATGGAAACATCCATTCACGCGAGTTCCTTCCGGAAGAACTTGTTCCCGACGATGCCAAAGATTTGGCAGACTTGCTGAAAAGAAAACCAAGTCACGTTAAAGTCGAAAGAGTGAAGCCTGGCACCACGGATGTAGTTAACCTCATTCCAGCAGATGAGAACTCTCCAAGGGAGATCGTGTTACCCGTGCCCAAGTCTGGAGCATATCCTCTCGATATTCGAATCTCGAGCGAAGTCGCTCCTAATACTGCTCTACTACCGCCGGATCACATCATTCGTGTTAGCCGCCGCCCATGTGCTCTTCCATCTCTTGCTGCATCGAAGATCGCAAGTTCGTGTTAATTCCTTGCCCCATGTACGGCCCCATCCCGTAGCCGTTTGCATGATACTCGTTCATGTGGTCCCACATGTTCATCCACACGCTCTCTTGATAGCCGGTCCCACCGCCCGTGATGACCATGCAATAGTATGGCATCAACGGCGAGATACCGTGTTGCACGGCCGCTCCTCTGCCCGTACTCGCGTTAAACCCTATCCACATGGTCGCGTTCTGCTGCACCGTAGCATATCCTTGACTGATGAACGTGTCTCTCAACGAAGTGAACTGCGTCTGTGCAAGCTCTTGGTTATCACAGGCTTTGAC
>JBAULJ010000301.1:0-14684 GCA_049578125.1 Halobacteriota archaeon | reverse complement strand
GACCAGGCTACCCTACTACCCCTAGGGCAACGTTTATGGGACTTTTAACAATAAAAAGTTGCCTAGAGAGACCCGAGAGAGCATGCCAAAACGAGGTGCGCCTCCACACCGTGTGTCGTACGCGGTTTAGTCTCCTAGCGCCGCCCTGCTCATAGATCAGCCTAAATCAAGGCGGTTTTTGCTTAGGACATCAGTTAGTCAATCCTGATAATGAATCCTGTCTTATCGTAGGTTTTCATGCCCGATGGCAATGATGCTGCGAACTCGTCTGAACGCAGCGCATCAAGAAGTCGCTTTAGCGGTGGTTCCTCAAGGCGGTCTTGCGGTATCACGAAATCATACGCTTCATCAGCGAGTGGGTGAAACGCTAAGCCGTTCAAATCAGCGACAGGCTTGATACCTATACCGGCATCTGCCTTCGCAAATTTCACCGCGGAGGCCACTGCGCTGTGCGTTCGCGCCTCGTAATCATAGCCTTTGATGGACCGGGTTAATTCGACAAACGGAAGGCCGCGCGTTGTCGCGATCTTCAGCAGCAAACTATCCGTCAAAACGCGAGTCCCGGATCCGGCATTCCGGTTGATAAACTGCTTTTCGGTGAGCTCATCAAGTGAGACCATCTCCCCTTTTCGAGTGATGATGCCCTGCTGCCGCAAATAGCCTTTGACTAGCGCAACGTCGTGCAATCCGAACTCTTTCAAAAATGGGAGGTTGTACTCGCCAGACACACTCAGCAGATGCGTGCCGGCAATATCCGCAAGGCCCTTACGGACAGCAATAAGCCCTCCTTGCGAGCCGACGTTAACCGCCTTTACATGCGGGGCGACATCTGCGATCATCCGAAAGAGGATGTCTACGCCGATATCATGGCTTCCGATGAACATCAGATCTGTCGGCTCAAATTCCCCCAAAAGCGTGACTTCAACCTCTGCGCTCTCATCAAGAATCTCTATGTGCTCTGGGATCTCCAGAAATCCGTCCGACAAGAGCGTTGTGATCGCGTCTGAGCTCGCCAAAACCGGGTACGCTACACTGCGCACGAGGTTGACAGGGAGCAACTGATGTCGTGGTACCGAGTGGACCTCTATTCCGAGTCTCGCACGCACCTTGCGCGACGGCTTTGCCCCACCTCTGATGAAAGGATCTATGAAGACATAGTAGACCATGAGCGCAGAGACGGGATATCCCGGCAAGCCGAAGAACGGCTTCCCTTCGAGCTCGGCGATGATGAGTGGTTTTCCCGGTTTGATGCTCACCCCGTGGGCGAGAAGCTTTCCTTGTTCGGCAATGCGATACACCACGTCGCCTTGTCCCGCTGACGTGCTTCCCGAAGAGATCACCATGTCGCATTCGCAGAGTGCGTCTGCTATTACGCGCTCAATCTGGGCGATGTCATCTCCGACGATTCCGAAGTATAGAGGTTTCCCACCGCTCGCCCTGACTGCCGCTCCGACTGAATAAGTATTGACGTCATAAATCTTGCCAGGTGTCAGCGCGGATCCAGGAGGCACGATCTCGTTGCCGGTCGCAAGGATGCCCACGCGTGGGGGCTCGAAGACCCTCACCTCGGCACGGCCGATCGTTGCCAGGGCCCCGATCTCTCTCTCAGTGAGGACGGCTCCGCGGCGCAGCACGAGCTCCCCTACCATCACGTCAGAGCCAGCCGATATGACGTTTTCGTGGATGGTAACGGGCTTTTTTATCGCAATGCCCTTTGCATCGGCGTCAACCTGTTCGACCATCACTTCAGCGTTGGCGCCCTTGGGCATCATTGCGCCGGTAGCAATTTCGACGGCCTGTCCGGAACGCACCTCGAATTCGGGTAAGACGCCTGCTTCTATGGAACCTAAGAGTGGTAGTCGCGCCGGTGCGTCCTCTCTGGCAGAATAGGTGTCGCGCGCGATGAGGGCGAACCCATCCATCGCTGCCCTGTCGAAGGACGGAACGTCCACACGCGACGTGACGTCTTCAGCGAGGGTTCGACCCAACGCGCGCTGTAGCGGAATCGTTTCAGTTCTGCGAACTAGCTCAAGTCTTCTAATGATCTCGTGGGCCTGGTCGACGCTGATCAGCTCTCTGAATTCCTTTCGCGCCATGTTGCTAGTACCCGACCGTCAGTCGAAGAGCACGACCTGTACCTGTTGGCCCTCGTCGTAGCCTTCGACGTTTTCAGGGATGATGACGAATCCGTCTGCTTTAGCCATAGAGCTCAGTATGCCTGATCCTGATACCATGATGGGTTCGACGCGTTCGTTCCGGATCGCTACTCGCGCATACGTTCGCGAGCCAGGCTTTCCGGTAATCTTGCCCGCCAGCGTGCCGGTCGTTGTCCGCTCAAATTCCTGTTCGACGTGTGCGAGTCGATGGATCGCCGGCTTGGCAAACGCGTATGAAGCGACGAGACAGGCGACCGGAAACCCTGGCAGACACGCTATTGGAGTATTCTCAACAAAGCCGAGCGCCGTGGGCTTCGCGGGACTGATCGCGATCCCATGCACCAAAAGCCTCCCGAGCTTATGCACCGCCTCTGGAACGAGGTCTCGAATCCCGACCGACGTCCCTCCCGTGGTAAGTATCAGGTCCGCATCGGTATCTCGTAACAACGCGGCTTCAATGAGCTCCCGCGCATCGGGAACGATGCTCCGGTAGCGGTATTGTGCACCCCACTGTTCTACAAGGAGCGCGTTCATAAGACCGTTTGTTTCGACCACTTCTCCTTCCGCGGGCATTCCTCCAACGAGCTCTTCTCCGGTGGGTATGATCGCGACGTCTGGCTGCCGGTAGACGGTCACGTCGTTGACCTCGAGGGAAGCGAGCAGTCCGATGTCCGCTGGTCGCAGGCGGTGGCCGGGAGCCAACACGAGCTCACCGCGGCTTACGTCCTCGCCTTTGAGACCGACGTTTTCGAACGGATGCACTTGCGCTCTAATCTCAGCGACGTCGCCGAGACGTTCGACGTCTTCCACCATCACCACGGCGTCGGCTTGGTCGGGCATTTTGGAGCCGGTATGAACCCGCGAGGCAACGCCGCGGCTCACGTCTTTGCCAATTTTGAGAACGACCGGTGAACGCTCGCTTGCGCTTAAGGTATCGTCGGCGATGACTGCATAGCCGTCCATGGCGGCCCGTCGATAGTTGGGTTCGTCCCGTTGTGCAATGATCTGACGGGCGAGCACCCTCCCTCTGGCCTCTCGTATGGGTGCCACCTCGGTGTCTTCGATAGGCACGATGGCTTTGAGAAACATATTCAAAGCCGCATCGAACGGAGTTCGTGTTTTGAATATCATCGTTATGGTTAAGTGTGCAGATGCGCTATTATAGCTTACTAGCATGAGAATCAGACCGCGATTCAAGCTTTGGTTTGTCGGCGAAAATGAGGAATACGTATTCGGCCTTGGTACGATGCGGCTTCTTGCCGAAATTGAGAGACTTGGCTCCATAAGCGCCGCCGCGCGTGAGCTGAGAATGTCATATCGCTACGCTCTGGAACGCATAACCGTCGTTGAAAAACGGCTCAGTCGCTCTCTTGTCGACAGGACGCGAGGCGGAAAAGAGGGGGGAGGGGCGAAGCTAACTGCGTTCGGTCACGAGCTTCTGGAGGATTATCAAGGCATGGAGGGTTCGTTGAACCAGCTCACGAAGTGGTCCGTCGACCTCAGTGATTGACGGTCGCACGAACTAGCCGCCTGAAACAGGCGGAAAGATCGCAACTTCATCGCCGTCGGACAGAATCGTAGCAAGCGCTTCCATGTCGCGTATATTCTTGCCATTGACGAGGATCGTGATGTAGGGGCGGACCTCACCGTCTTCGCAGAGCAGCGGCTGCAATGCCGGGTGCTCTGATCGGAGTGCTGTCAGCAACTCACGTATGGTGCTAGCCTCTAAACTGAGTTGCGGTTGCCCTACGATTTCGCGCAAATTTGCGAAGAAACGAACGCTTACGAGCCCCATAGCTTACCACCTACTCGCCTATGTTCGCTATAAATACTTTCTGTCGTCCTGCGAAGACCATATGTATATATGACTCGATCCATATAAAATAGAAGACATTCGATCTTAACCTGTTGCTCAATATCGCATTATTTCCAAGGATATCACAATGCGACGACTATTTCCCCTAGGGGGTCCGCAATTCACAGGGTATGGTGCGCTCCTTCACGAGCACTTGTTAAATGAAGACTTGTTCTTGCGTCGTATTCCGGACAGCCACGTGAACATCACGACCGTAAGTAATCATAACGAGGCGTAATTTTAACTGCATAATATTCAGCTGCTCATGTTACCAGGCCGACGCGAGTGTTACAGAATGAAGGCGCTTCAAGACCTCATCGAGATAGCAAAAGAGCAGAAGTGTATATCAAATGGACGCTATAGATCAAAAAATCACTGACGCGATAGCAGCACAGATTAACGCTGCGCCTGCTAAAGTCAGCAGAGCACAAATCGCTGAGAGATGTGGGCCGTGATTGAAGATTTCGACATTCACTATTTGACTAAGCCGAATTCTACCAAAAATGCGGAATGTACAGATGAGGGTTCAAACCTTCGTCTTTCTTAATCAGGTGAAACGATATGAACTGCTTTGATTGGGACGAAGAGCAATTTCAATGCGGCGAAGGCTGTGATGCTTGCATAGATTCACTCGTTAGGTTTATTCCTAAGAATTGTATGGCGTGCAAGTCGTGCGAGCTTGCCTGTGCGCTGCGGCATAGCGCGTCAGGTGATATTAACACAGCGATCTGCGAGTATCCGCGCCCTCTCTCGAGGCTCTCGATTGTACATAGCGATGGCAAATTGCGTCTTATAACGTGTGTTCACTGTAAGCGCCCGAAGTGTATAGAGGTCTGCAGAGCAAGCGCGATTACAAAAGATGGCGATGGTGTAGTGACGATTGATGACGAAAGCTGCATTGGATGCCTTGAATGTGTTGAGGCGTGCCCCTTTGGGGCGATACAGATACGCGACCACGAAGCGATAAAATGCGATCTCTGCAGTGGTGCAGCGGAGCTATCGTGCGTGCTTGCGTGCAAGTGTGGTGCATTGATATATGGATAAGAGACCTTACAAAGCGAATCCAGAAGCGATGACGCTAGCTAATAAACTCGAAAAAGAACCAATCTTCCGTGGTGTAAACGACGGATAAACAAAAAAAACGGAAGCGATTACAACATGAATCTGAGAAGACCGAACGCTAATATGGTAACGCACACCTTCAACCGCTCTCAGGATGTTGTCCCAATGTCGGGGATATGCACAGAATGCCTTGACGGCTGTAAAGGCGGCTGTGAAATCTGGTTATCCTCCTTCAGGGGCCGAGAAGTGCTTTACCAAGCCCGGTTCGGAGAAACGACCGCCGGCGCCGACAAGAACTATCCGATAGATTATTCACACCTGAACATTCAGGGGTATGCCGTCGGCGCGGAAGGACTACCAGAGGGCGTCGAGGCGGGTCCCGACACTGCACTTTTTGAAAACGTGAATACCGAAACGGAGTATGGGTGTGATAAAAAGACTAAGATGCGGGTCCCCATATTCACGGGTGCATTGGGCTCTACCACTATTGCGAAGCATAATTGGGAACACTTTGCAACGGGCGCGGCGCTCGCCGGGATTACCATCGTTTGTGGTGAAAACGTCTGTGGAGTGGATCCTGGGCTTGAACTGGATAGTGACGGTAAGGTCAAGAAATCGCCGGACATGGATTACCGAATAAACACCTATAGACGATATCACGATGGATATGGAGAGATGCTCGTCCAAATTAACGTGGAGGATACGCGGCTTGGGGTTGCAGAGTACGTAGCGTCAAAGCACAACTTGGAAACAATCGAGCTCAAATGGGGCCAGGGGGCGAAGTGTATTGGTGGCGAGATACAAGTCAAAACCATTGAGCGGGCACTAACGCTTAAGGACCGCGGGTATATCGTGCTGCCCGACCCAACCCTTCCGGAAGTGCAAAGGGCATACCACGATGGTGCAATTACGCAATTCGAGCGACATTCCCGTGTTGGGTTCGTAACTCATGACGGCTTTTTCGAAGAAGTAGACCGCCTGCGCGACATAGGATTTAAACGTATCACGCTTAAAACAGGCGCATATTCGTCGATGGAACTCGCCATGGCACTCCGCTACGGGGCAGAAGCGAAGCTTGACCTCGTTACTATCGATGGTGCCCCAGGGGGCACAGGAATGAGTCCGTGGCCGATGATGAATGAATGGGGCATCCCGACGTTCTATCTCGAAGCGTTGACGTACCAATTCTGCAGGACCCTCTGCGATATGGGAATGCGGGTTCCCGATATCGCGATGGCAGGGGGATTCTCTACTGAAGACGGCGTATACAAGGCAATTGCGATGGGCGCTCCCTTCGTAAAGGCCGTGTGCATGGGCCGCGCTTTAATGATCCCCGGCATGGTGGGAAAGAACATCGGGAAGTGGATCGCAGAAGCGAACTTACCTAGGACTGTGTCGACATACGGGGTCACGCCGAAAGAGATCTTCGTCTCCTACGACGAGATAAAGGAACGGTTTGGCCATGAAATTGATGCAATACCATTAGGCGCAGTCGGGCTCTATACCTATTGCCAAAAGTTCAAGGCAGGGTTGCAGCAACTGATGGCAGGAAGCAGGAAATTTAACATAGGGGCTCTCTCTCGAAGAGACTTGATGGCGCTTACCGAGGACGCAGCAAAGGTTTCTGAACTCCCGTATGTGATGGATGCACACCGGGAGGAGGCAGAGCGGATTCTGCAAGAGCGGTGGGAACGATCATGAGCGGGGAATAATGAGATTCTCCTGCCACTCGTCAGGGGTCTAACAATGCAACTGCAGTGCGGCTTTGGCGAGTCAGGCCTGTGCTGTCGAATCTGTTTGCAAAGGCCTTGTCGGATTAATCCTTTTGGAAAAGAGCCGCAGAGAGGTATCTGTGGGGTAAAAGACTACATAATTGTGGCGCGAAACTTGATCCGAATGATGGCAGGTGGCTGTGCTGCTCACTCCGATCACGGAGGAGACCTTGCGCATGCCCTCAAAGGGGTCGGCGAGGGTAAGGCACCCGACTATCGCGTAAAAGACGAGACGAAATTACGTGCCATGGCCGCAAAGCTCGGTTTGGAGAACGAAAAGAGTGTAAATGAGCTTGCAGTGGCCGTAGCGAACTCAACTTTGGACGACGTTACCTACTCGCCTAGGTTCACTATAAATACTTTCTGTCGTCTTGGCAAGACCATACATATATATGACTCGCATCATATAAAATAGTACAAACATTTGATCTTTGCCTACTGCTTGATATTGCGTTATTTCACGGATCTAAGAATGCGACAAATATTTCGCCTAGTGTCCTTTCACAATACAGCGCGTTTTTATAAGTTCTTGTTGAGTGAACACTTGTTTTGTTCGCGTTTTAAACCGAGCAGGATTACAGATATAGCGACGGGTACACAACCGCGGCGAGGGCCGTGACACAAACTGCGTTGGATTTGGCTGCTTATGTTGATCGCTAGGTATGTTCCGAAGAATTGTATGGCGTGCAAGTCGTGCGAGCTTGCGTGCGCGCTGAGGCATAGCACGTCAGGGGACATCAACGGTTCTATGAGCGAGTATCCTCGCCCTCTTTCGAGGCTAAAAATCGGAGTTAAGGACGGTACATTGCACCTGACGAGGTGTCTTCACTGTAAGCGACCGAAGTGTATTGACGTCTGTGAAGCAAGAGCGATTACAAAAAATGACGATGGTGTGGTAACGATTAACGAGGAACGCTGCACAGGTTGCTGCTTTGAATGTGTTGATGCGTGTCCATTTGGGGCGATACAGATGCGCGACCACGAAGCGGTAAAATGCGATCTCTGCAGCGGCGCAGCGGAGTTGTCTTGCGTGCTTGCGTGCAAGTGTGGTGCATTGATATATGGACAAGAGACGTAACAAAGCGAATCCAAAGGTGGGGACGGTGGATCCCGCGGCACTCGAGATGTTGCCGCTTGCGCAACGGAACAGTATGGAGACGATGTGGGACAGGGCCGACTCCATGCAGCCGCAGTGCGGCTTCGGTGAGTCCGGCTTGTGCTGTCGGATCTGCTTGCAGGGACCCTGTCGGATCAATCCTTTCGGAAAAGAGCCACAACGAGGTATCTGTGGGGCTAAAGATTACACAATTGTAGCGCGAAACTTGATCCGGATGATGGCAGGCGGCTGTGCTGCTCACTCTGATCACGGAAGACACCTTGCGCAAGCCCTCAAAGGGGTCGGCGAGGGTAAGGCACCCGACTATCGCGTAAAAGACGAGACGAAATTACGTGCCCTTGCCGCAAAGCTCGGTTTGGAGAACGAAAAGAGTGTGAATGAGCTTGCAGTGGCCGTAGCGAATTCAGCGTTGGAGGACTTCTCACGGAATGATGATGAGGTATGTAACTGGCTCAAGATCATGCTCCCCGCAAAGCGGCTAGAGCTCCTTGAGCGAAATGACGTCGTCGCCACCAACATTGACAAGGGCATTACCGAAGTCATGCACAGAACCCACATGGGATGTGACGCTGATCCGGTGCCGTTGATATTCGGGGGTATAAAGTGTTCACTCGGAGACGTCACCGGGGAGAACATAAGCTCTAACCTGTCTGACATCTTATTCGGCGTCCCGCAAATGGTGGTGTCCCAGGCCAATCTCGGCGCGCTAAAAGAGGACTACGTCAACGTCTGCGTGCACGGACACAATCCCATTCTTAGCGAAGTTATTTGCGACGCTGCAGATGAGCTACAAGGCGATGCCGTTGCCGTAGGAGCAAAGGGGATCAATATCGTCGGCATTTGTTGCACTGCCAACGAACTGCTGATGCGGAGAGGCATCCCGATCGTCACAAATTTTGCGAGCCAAGAATTGGCAATAATGACAGGCGTCGTCGACGTGATGGTCATTGACTATCAATGCATCGCGCCATCGGTCGGATTCTGGACACAGTGTTTCCACACGAAGCTGATATCGACGATGCCGATTACCCGTATCCCCGGCGATACGCACATCGAATTCAATGAAGCAGCGGCGCGTGAAGGTGCCAACGAGATCGTGCGCGTCGCGATTGAAGCGTACAAGAACAGAGACCCCACAAAAATCTCCATCCCTGACATCTCGAGCAAGGTCGTCGCAGGATTTAGTCTCGAGTACATAAAGTCGTTGTTGAGCACCTTTAATGAAAAGGAACCACTCAAGTATCTCGCTGATAAGATTCGCAGCGGAGAGATTCAGGGCATCGCACTTATCGCAGGGTGCAATAATCCCGCTAAGGCTGAACACGACCTTTGCCATTTGACGATCGCTAAAGAGCTAGTCAGACACAACATACTGACGCTTGTAACCGGTTGTGCAGCCCAATCCCTCGCGAAGCACGGTTTGTTGACGCCAGAAGCAGTCGAGGAGCACGCAGGCGAATCCCTCAAGGCGTTCCTCAAAGACGTCGGCGAAAAGACCATCGGTGAGTCATTGCCGCTCGTGCTCCACATGGGGTCGTGCGTGGACAACTCGCGCGTGGAAAACTTCGTCAGTGAACTCGCTCAGGTGATGGGCGTCGACATACAGGATCTCCCCATCGTCGCGAGCGCTCCAGAAGCGATGAGCGAAAAAGCAGTGGCGATTGGGACGTGGTGCGTCGCAACGGGATGGCCGACCCACGTGGGGGTTTACCCATTCATCAAGGGGAGCCCTCTCGCGGATGAAGTCGCCCAGGCGACTGCAAAGGACGTCTACGGCGGTCACTTCATATTCGAGCCCGATCCTACGATCGCCGCAAAGACACTTGTGAACACCGTTCAGTACCGCAGATGGAAGATGAACGCGCATAGTGAACTCGATGGAGGGGTCACGTACTGGAACGGTACCACGCCGGCAGTCACGGCACCGCCGCTCTCGAATGAGGCTCTCTACAAAAAAGCGATTGACGGGGCCATTATCGCAACTGGGTATGCAGATCAGCTGCTCAACAAGGCGATACGTCAACACGGTCGTGATAAGGAGATTGGATACCCCAACACCGGGTACTATCTTCCGTGCATCACCGCGTGGACAGGTGAACGAGTGACGAAACTCGCGCAGTTGCCGCGGCTGCTCGGAGAGGTGAGAGGCAAGATAAGAGAGGAGTACACGTTTGAAAACGCGGTCGCATCAGGCGAAGCGACGATGATCGCTGCAGAAATCGTTGAAGCCCTCAAGTACATCGACAATCCCGACCCTTATGCGGATACGCCGTACTCCGGGTTCGTCGGCGACGCGGTACTCCGAAGGTTGGGGATCTCGTTCGTCGACGATACCATACCGGGAGTCCTTGTGTTGGTAGGAAAGGCGAAGGACCCTGCTTTACTTGCGAAGATCATCAGAGACTGTCAGAGTAAGGGCATGCTGGTGATCCCTACCTTTGACACCATACAGCAGATTACCGAGGCAGGCATTGAGATAGGTGAGCATAAGGGACTTGACCGGCTGCTGTTTTGCGTGGGCGAATTCACGCAAGCGATTCACGGGTTGAGCTTTGCGATCCGCGCCGCGCTGACCTTCGGGAACATCAAGCCAGGAGATCGAGAAGGGCTTTATGAGTACCTAGCAAAGCGTCCGAAAGTCGTCGTCGTCCAGTTAGGTCCAATTGACGACATTAAGGCTGCGATCGAGTTCGCCGTGCTGTTCAATGGCTCGCCGACGATCACCGATCAAGATGTGGAGGAAGTGCCGGGCAAATATGAGGTAGAGAAGGATTACAATCAGATCGTCGCCCACGCGATCGAGATACGGAACATGAAGGCGACGTTTGGCGAGGTCTCATTACCGGTCGCATTCGGCCTTGCATTCGAGGGAGAAACGGTGCGCAAGCCGCAGACCTATGTCGAGTGCGGGGGTCCGACTAAGACAAAGGTGTTTGAGCTCGTCAAGATCCGCGACGCTGATATGGTTAAAGACGGCGAGATCACGCTGATCGGGAAAGACGTCGATGAGATGGAAGAGGGCAGTGTGTCAGCGCTCGGAATTCTCGTTGAAGTGTATGGGAAGCACATGAAAACGGAGTTTGAGCCCGTCGTCGAGCGACGCATCCACCAGTTCATCAATTACGCGGAAGGCGCGTGGCATACGGGTCAGAGAAACCTGATCTGGGTGCGACTGAGCAAGAATAGTGTGGCCAACGGGCTTCGCCTCAAGCACTTCGGCGACATCCTTTACGCTAAGATGAAAGAAGAGTTCGGGGAAATTATCAGCCGGCTACAAGTTACAATCATCACAGACCAGAATGAGGTGGAAAAGCACTTGGCAGAGGCCCACGAGTCATACGCCGAAAGGGATGACAGGGGTTACCGGACTGACCGATGAGAGCGTTGACGAGTTCTACGCGTGTACGTTGTGTCAGAGCTTTGCTCCGTGCCACGTATGCATCATTTCTCCTGAACGCCTGGGGTTGTGTGGCGCATTGAATTGGCTTGATGCGGCTGCGGGGTTCAGCATAGATCCAAACGGGCCAAATAAGCCGGTTGAGAAGGGCGCTGTGATTGACAAGCAGAAGGGCCAGTGGGTAAACGTAAACCAAGCGGTCCGAGAGCTCACTCACGGCCACATCGAGCGCATGAATCAGTACACGATGATGGAGGACCCCCAGACGTCGTGCGGATGCTTCGAGTGTATCGTGGCGATCAGTAATGACCTGCAGGGCGTGATAGTGGTTAACCGCGAATACACAGGCATGACCCCTATCGGCATGAAGTTCTCGACGCTTGCAGGGTTGGTCGGAGGCGGTAACCAAATTCCCGGGTTCATTGGTATTGGAAGGCATTTCATAACGAGTAAGAAGTTCATACGAGCTGATGGCGGAATAGCAAGGATCGTCTGGATGCCTAACGAGTTGAAAGAAGCACTGTGCGACGATCTTGAGAAGCGGGCAAGGGAAGTCGGATTGCCCGACTTGGTAGACAAACTCGCTGATGAAACGATCACGACATACCCTGACGAGTTAAAAGAATACTTGACAAGGATGTGTCACCCAGCGATGAACATGCCGCCGATGGGCATGTTTGAGCGAGAAGCAAAAACGGTATACTGCGACCTTAACAACTCTAAAGAATTGTCGGGGGGCAGGCCTCGCTATCTAACTGTGTGAAGGCCGCAACAGCGCCTTCATTACTATGATGTGGGCACAATGACACCCGGGACAAATGTTGATGAGTTAATCGCTAGGTTGAATGACAAAAGCCCAGAGGTTCGGCAGAGCGCCGCAGAGACGCTTGGAGAGCTGGAAGAGGCACAAGCAATAGAACCCTTAACGTCGGCCTTGAAGGACAGCAATGCAAACGTGCGGCTAAGTGTTGCCTTGGCCCTTGGGATGATAGGCGATGCGAGTGCAACAGCGTCTCTTATCTACGCATTGCACGATGAGCAAGATAATGCAGTTCGCGGAGCGATGGAAACCGCTCTAGATATGATCAAAAAGAGTATTATGAATAAAAAGATGCGACTTTTTTGATAGCGTGCACCACACCGCACACACAGCGCGACAAACTCATGCGGCTGACGGCAGCCCTTTATGGTGACTGATAAGGCTAGACAACATTCCCCCGAAGTCGGCTCACACGTTTGGTTTCACGTACCAGTCAAAGAGCCTTTTTTTATGCTGCTATAAATGCTATAAATACCATCTTGATGAATTATAAGATTGATATAAGGAGAAAACACTATGGCTGATAACTGTTGCAGTACCGGCACGACATTGCTCTATACCTGCTCCGGCGCGTCCGACGTCGGTGAACTGGCCGATAGAGCGGTGAGAAAACTGTGGCAAGAAGGCTTCGCCCAGAAGACCTGCCTTGCAGGCGTGGGCGCCGACATATCGAGCTTCGTCTCGTCCGCGAAAGGAGCGGACGTCAACATCACCGTGGACGGGTGCCCAACCGCATGCGCCCGGAAATGCCTGGAGCGCATCGGCGTGAAGCCGGTGTCGATCATGCTGGCCGACCGCGGCTTTAAAAAAGGCGAATCGCCGGTCACGCAGGAAGCGATCGATCGTGCAGCAGAAATCGTTAAGGAACGATCGGCGTCGGGTGTGCCTATATACCATGTATCAACTTCTGATATTCTTTCTATCAACCGCTTTAAATAGTTACGGATTTAGCTGCGAAATGCGTCACTAGTGTTAACACAATTAGGCTAGCCAATTAGCCGCTTGCGCGACACTTTCTTCGACGCGTGTTGTCGATGTCAGTTGCTACGGTTTATGGGCTGCGTCATTTCTAAATATCTCTCTTTTTGGGAAATCATCTTCGTTGTTTTATTATCGAGGCAATTATGGAGCTGTTAAGGGTAGATACAATTAAATAACAAACGCCTGTTTTTCCACGTGCCACGCGTCTCTTACTACTTTTATGTGTGATCGGCTTAGTAGCAACGATCGTAGCATCTTCTGTTCTATATGTGTTTACACAACACTCTGATGACTCAAAAGCGCTACCCAAACCTTCGTAATATGGCGTAGTATTTAGATGTGGCCGACTCGCTGGCACTCTCTCCTGCTGGATAATGGTCTGCACTTTTAGAGATTAATGCGCCTCTTGTATTCCAATGACGCGTAAGCGTTTGGTGCTTTTTATGCCGCGAGCACTGTTGGCGGGAGTAAAAATCATTGAACCAGCTTTCAGATCCGTCTGTTTGTCTCCCGTGGTGAATGTGCCTTGCCCCTCTATCACGTAGAAGCAAACGTCATAAGGTTCTGGATGAGGAGGAATCTCCTGACCTGTTTCGAGACAAACAAGAACAATATTGAACATCTTTGTCTTACAAATGTCTTTCTTGACTCTTTGAATCTTTGAGAATTCTGCCAGTTGAGCTAAATCCCATACTTCCAAATTCAACATATGCCCCCCCCGTGTTAAATAAGCCACTGTAATTCTTTTTAACCAGCCGTTTGAAGATATGGGAACAAATCTTCTTCCGTACTATGCATTATATTCCGCGTCTCAGCGCAGCGACGCGATGTACGTTGCATTGCTTCGCACCGAGGTGCTTTATTGTGACGGAGTAATGCCTCTTGCATATATATTTATGGTTGTTCATATGTAGTTATGACTATATATAGTAGTGCAGGTACAAGAGTGGACCGTATTATGCGCTGCCGGCTGCGTGGCCGCCGGATCTAATCATATGAACAGATTTTTATATATCGATCTTAACCATCAAGTAGCGAGGTTCTTCCGTTAATGCAATTAAGGTTTAACTCAGCACGGCAATGCAAAGCCGTAAAAAAGGGTGCGCGCCCGTTGGTGCTTGCCAGCATTCTCCTCTTCTCGCTTTTCCTTGGGCTCGTTACGCACGCAAGTGCAAATGAGCTTACCGTTGGGACGGGGCAGTACACCACGATCCAAGCGGCAGTAAATGCAGCTCAACGAGGCGACACAGTCTTCATTCCACCGGGAACGTATAGCGAGAACGTGCTGGTGAACAAATCGCTCACCATTAAATCAACGGCCGGGGCGGCAACAACGATTGTAAAAGCGGCTGTGCCATCAAACGACGTATTTTTGCTCTCAGGAAGCGGCATACGGATAGAAGGTCTCACGCTTACAGGCGGACGCGCGGGCGTGGAGTTTTCGGGTGCATCACAGTCCAGTGTGACTGATATGATTGCGCACGATAACGTCTACGCAGTGCTCATCGAGCATGCCGCCAATAA
>JBAULJ010000300.1:0-12691 GCA_049578125.1 Halobacteriota archaeon | reverse complement strand
TTCCGAAGTATCAGCAGCTTGACGTGAAGCTGTACGTGTTGTTGCGTGACGATCAGCTTGAGTTCCTCGCTCGGCTCACGCGGGAGATCATGAAGAACAGGACGTCTGAATACAAGACGGAGCGGATTACGAAGAACACGATCATCAGGGCCCTTGTTGACAACCTGAGAGAGCTCGAGTTGGACATCCGTAACATACCAGATGAAACGGAACTCGCGAAGCGGATCTCAGAAGCTATAAAAGCGAAATAGTCGCTATCTAAGCTTAGGACTCTTGCGAGCGCACCTCGGTGGGAGCACGTTGAGATGCCAACACGTTGAAGATAGGCATATGTCACTGAAGTATGATGCTGTCAAAAGATCGCATTTTGACGTCTACGGCCCGATCCGACTAGAGAGGGAGGATACTGCGCAAGCACGGTTCCAGCGTGCAGTTAAGAGTCTATAGACAGCGAGGGCAAAACGCTATGCTTGCGGATACCGGTGCCGGGAGGCTTCTCGCTCTCGGCGTGGGGCTCATTTTTGTTGCAGTTCTGTTGCTCATCATCATTCTGATCGAGGCACTCATCCTGCGGGGCCTCAAATGGGAGTCGTTCACGCACTCGTTCATCGACTCACTGATGATCAACCTGATTTCCGCGGCGTTCGGCGTCGTGTTTCTCTTCGTTGGCGCACCCCTCTCAGCTACGGGGTTGGAACGGCCCTCCTCGTCTTTTTTGTTCTCACCGTCCTCATTGAAGGGGGAATGTTGACGCTCTTAAAGTGGCATCCTTGGCGCACGACGTGGGTAGCCGCGATTGTAATCAATGTAGTGAGCTACGCCCTGCTCTACGTGTTATTCGGAAGGTGATGGCGTGCTCGTAGACCTGTCAAAGGAGCGAGTCGGAGGGCTGCTCAACGAGTTGCAAAAAATGAATTTTTTTTTTACTAGAGCTAGTCCACGACAATGCGAGGGCTGCGATAGAGTTCGCAATAATACGGCACCCTCTTCTGGTCGCCGCGCAGTTTACGCTTGACGTATTGTTCGCAGCGTCGGCAGTCGGTCATATCAATTACAAAATAAAGACAACGTAAATTATGTAACCGACGAGTGTGGCGAAAGTGATGGCGGAGACTACGACGAAATGCGAAAACTTAAACCATACACGTTTTCATTTACATGTTTATTTTTTCAAGCGAAGGGCCTCAAAAAGGCGAAACGTATGAAGAACCACTCAGAACAAGATGAATCGCAAGAGAGGATTATAGTCGCTAACTACTCAGATGTTGCACAGAATTGGAGCATCTGGGCTCATCAAGCGCGAAAACTCAAAAGAGCAGCTGAGATAATTCTTGTTCAAGTTAGAAAGGATATTGAAACCGGACTTCCAGACCCTGAGGAACGAGAGACCTTTCTCGAACTATTACTGCCTTTAGATGCGGTATATCTTTCTCTTATTGGCATGGCACTTGAAAACCTGTTGAAAGGCATCTGCGTTTTGAACGATCCTTCGCTAATCGATTCGGAAAGAGGTGAAGTCAAGCTAAAGACCCACGACGTTCACTCCTTAGCTACAGAGCGACTCAATCTGAAACTCAACGAGGAGGAGTCAAAGTTTCTGGAGAAGCTTGAGCGTTATGTTACGTGGGAGGGTAAGTATCCGGTCCCACTAAAACACACTGATTACGCGCTGAAATTCCCTTGTTATGGTGATGATACTCAGGGCTACAAGATGATTAGTGTGCCTTTCGAAGACTGCAACTATTTGCTTGGACCAACACCAGATTTTGACTTGGAGAAGGATCCAGCAATGTTCAATGAGTTGTTTGAGCGGATAATTAGCATCCAAAAAACAAGCCAGTAGGATTTTTTTGCTGCACTTAAGATCTTCTGAAGCGTGCTAACAGGCTAAATGTTAATTATTGTATTTGCTAGGCGTTACTTTGACGTTTTGTGTCACGTCAGAAAAGGAGCGCGTTTAGGGCTCCAATTGCTCAAAAGAAATCCTTAGCTGTGCGCTGTAGAATAGAAAAAAGAGACGGGTGCTATATCCCGCTTATGGCGCAAGGTCATAACTCAGATAGACGTCAAGGCTCCGGTCGTTCCCGTTGAGGTCATCAAGTATGCATTGATTTCTGGTCCGCTCGCAAAGAATTTGACTGTTGGAGCCGAGTTAGAGAGGTCGGCGCTTCTCGTGCTCGTGTGCTCACCGCTTACGTCCCCGAGGTCTTAGTCACTGCTGGCGTCCGCAAGCAGAGCATCATGATCGGCATCATAAGCGATCGTGAGCGCCGAATCACCGTCCCATGCTTCAGTAACCACACAAACAACGTCTCTCAAGAAAGCGGAGTCATGGCTCGGCGAATATCAAGAACACGAGCGCATCCTGTCGGAGAAGCTGCAGCTGGAGAAGAACTCAAAAGAAGTGGTGGTTACGGGTATGCAGCACGAGGTCGAACTGCTACAGCAGAAGGTCGCGAATCTGGAGACGCTGCTGCATACAGAACGCGGGCTGACCTCGGAACTTCGTCGCGATAAGGACAATTTACAGAAGCAGCTTGAACTCGTAACGCTAAGGCTGCCAGCACCACGGGTTGGATTTTGGGCGCGACTCTTTGGAAAAAAAGAAGGGAAGGAACAAGCATGAGAGTTATTGACTAACTGCTTTAATTACAAACGAACACGGAATAAAAATAATGCCAAAAAGCACAGCAAAAGGAGAAGGGCATGACTAATAAAGCAGATATCGATGAGCTCATTAGCAAGCTGCGCTCGCACGATGTTAGTGAGCATTATGACGCCTATACAAGCTTGCTAAAACCAGAGATCCGGACCAAACTGAAGGATAGCGAGTTACAATCTCTGATCAACGTTTTTGAAAACGGGTCTGAACCATCATTCGTACGATCATCGGCAGCCACCGTTCTAGGCCACACCGGAGACGAACGAACGATAAATTGGCTAGTTAAACCCATAATAGATGACTTGGATGGGAAAGCCGTAGATGCTGCGGTTTTGCGAAATGCGGCAGTTGCATTAGGAATGATCGCTCAGTCGATGATTCAAAGGACGGACACATCATTGTCCGACTGGAGCGATACGCAAGCCTCGATTAATCACGTAGTTGGAAAGCTTTGCCAAAGTCTGGGTGTAAGAACAGTGGAGTATCGATCCGGAAGCCTCTTTCGATATTTTGACTTAAATAAAGTAGGACATGACGTGGAAAAAGCCTCTAGCGATTTAACCAAAGCGGTGTGCGCCAACATATCGTATCGAATTGGATTATTATGTGCTATCAAAATGATAGGCGATGTCGGGCCAGTGGTCGATACGCTCGCATACATCTTCACCGCTGATCCAATTCGTGATGATATCACCATACTTGACGAAGCTATCGACGCACTCGCTTCGTGCGCTGTATCTGCGTTTTACTGGAATGAAAAAGCAACTGGTTTTCAAAGAGGATTCTCCGAAACTGGGTACGCAATAAAAACACTCCAAAGTGTTGAAGCGATGCCGGAGATGTATTGGCAGGTGAGAGAGAGTGCTAGGAAGGCCTTAAAATTCATCGAGGGTGGCCAGAAACAACAGAGAGAGTGAAAGGTATCGCGTATTTAGACGAGATTAGTCGTGCAAGGCACTTTTCATGCCGTCACTCATGGACTTTTGTGTCAACTCGTGAACGGAGCCTGCTGCGAGCCCCGAAGTCGAAAAAAAGAATATGAACAGGTAGCTACGGAGAGGATAAAAGGAACACGCTAAGCCGTCTATCTGTCACCAATATTAAGAGCGTGCGGAGTCATCTTGTATCATCTCCTTTTTGCTCTTGTTGGAATAACCTCTATGACGCTGCGGTTACCGGCGCCCCGGGTTGGGTTTTGGGCACGATTATTCGGTGGCAGCCGAAAAAAAGAAGAGTAAAAGACTATTTTGGTCTCGGTATTCTTAGCGCCTGGCAAATGGCATACGCCGTGAACTCACTGATCTCCTTGTGGGAGAGACTGACGCGTGATCCCGGCGTACATCGGGTTCTAAAAAAAAGAAAAAGATGGGGTTCAGATCCCAACCTGAACCTCGTCGTGGACAGTCAATTGGTTCCAGTTGAACAGCGTAGCTAGCATGTTGACCGACCGTTCCAGCTCCTCGACCCTCTTCAGCTGTTCAACCATCGCCTCTCGCAACTCTTCTATGTCGTCGTCGTGTCGTTCACGGTCTTTTAAGCACATCTCGTGATGATGTACGTGCATCAGTGGATCTGCGAGGTCGGCCTCCTGGAGTGGGAATTCATAGTCGTCTTGTTCTTCAATATTTTGGGCCATTTTTGTCACCAACTTCTTTTTCGACTTTTCAAGCAACCTGAATCGTGCTTTAGAAGTCGGTTTATGCCTACACGCCCAAAGTATTTATAACTTGTTAAACTTATATAACAAGTAGACAGACGTGCCTAAATAGAACTTGTTAGCATACAGAGGCGCGTCATGGAGTATGCGATGTTAAAGGTAGATAAGGAAACGCACAAGCGCGTCATGATGTACATTAGTAAGGAACACGTCAAGACGGGGCATAAAATGACCGTGGACGAGACGATAAACACGCTGTTGGATATTGCTGAGGGATTAAACGGCAAAAAGTGAGTTGATTATCTCAGATGATCTTTGAGTATGGGTGCGACTATATCAAGCGGCTTAAACAAGAGACTGGCGCGAAAAACGTTGACGACGTTCTCGCCCTATCAAAACAAGGCGACCCGTTCTATGTCGGCCAAAAGGCGCACATACAACACGCTGAGTGGTTCCGCGAGAAGTTTAATGCGTTCGTTGCCCACATGGAAGCGCACAACGAGCGATCGACACCACACCTGCGCGCGATACACTACTGGCTCGTGACACAGCCTACCATCATACTACGCGATGATGGGCGGCTCTATGAGAATGATACGGCTAGCTGGCATTACCTAGGCGCTGCAAGCCGCGCTGCGCGCTATCTTGGCTACGTCGACGCCGAACGGTTCATAGACCAGCGCAACCCGGCCCCCATCGAGAACGTCGCAACTGATCCGCCGGTTTATGGTTGTGAAGTCTCGTCGTGGATGGACCTTCCTAAGATAACCGTCCAAGACGCAAGCTTTCAACTGCCGCAACTTTCTAAGTATGTTGAGAGCGGCGAATCATCCGACCCGGAGCTACGGGCGCAACCCTATCACATCGAAGTGTGGTGCGAAAAGTCGACCATGAACGACGTGCTTATGCCGGTTTGTGAACGCTACGGCGTGAACTATGTGACGGGCAAGGGAACTATGAGCATCACGAGTGTGTTAGACTTAATAAAGCGCGTAGAAATGACGGAAAAGCCCGCACGCGTTCTCTATATCTCTGACTTTGACCCGACAGGAGATAGCATGCCGCGGCAGGTTGCACGACAGATTGAGTTTTGGTTAACCGTGCGGGAATCAGACGCGGAGATAAAGCTGGAGCCGGTCGCACTTACACATGAGCAAGTGCGGCGCTATGGCCTACCTCAAAAGTTCATCCCACGAAAGGAAGATGCGAAACGCGGAGAACAATATAAAGAGCGCTGGGAGGATACTTACGGCGGCGCCACTGAACTTGATGCGCTCCACGCCATATACCCTGGTGAACTGCAGGGCATCGTAACGGAATGGATTGAGCGCTTTTATGACAGTGACTTGCGGGAACGTTATGTAGAGTACGCCGATGACGTGGAGACCCTGTGCGACGCAGAGAACAGCGAGATAGACGATAGGTACGAGGAGCGCTTATCGAGACTTGAAAGCGCCGTCTCTGATGTGGTCGACGGGTTTAACGACGAGATAGCTGCGCTGCAGGAGCGTTTCGATGATGCCCTCGCACCGTATAAGCGCGACCTTGAATCACTATACGAAGAGGTGGACGGTTACGCGGATAACGCGGTCGAGGACCTCGACATACCACCGCCACCGGAAAGCGAAATAGCGCCGGATGATGGCGATATGCTCTTTGACAGCGCGCGAGATTACTTAGAGCAGCTAGACGTTTACAAGGAACGGGAAAGTCCGCATCGCGCAAATGTGTATAACAAAAAAAGTGTCAATCGCGGCTAACTCTTCTTAACATGAACATCAAAAACGCCAAGGAGAATTATATAGAAACCCTCTTTCGCGACTTGGAGCGAAAGCTGGGGCTTCGAAATGATGGTCACTCTGTTTCGTCCTTATCTAATGCATAGAACAGATGAAATGAGCCATGAACATGGCTTTTAAGAATCTGCTAGATGCTCTTGGCAGCGTCTACTCTTTTTGCAACATCAAAAGGAATTTCGTTGCGGCTTTCATACAAATCGTCTGCACCAGTTGCAAGGCCAGCTCTGATTTTTGGCGTGTTTCTATAGTTGTGGTCGTTTAGCCAGAAAGCAACAAACACAGCATCTATCCACACTTTGCAGCTGGAGGAATCTCCCTGCCCTAAACGGCAAGGCATTTCAGCACTGATATCTTTGTAGCTACAAGCAGCTAGACTGTCAGCTCCGTGTTCTTGATTTAGTTCATCGACAAATATGGATATTGGGGTGTCGGGGTGGCGTTCGAGGAACTCTTTGCGTTGTAGCATATACAGTTCTGGGTAATCGCATGCAGCCTTTGGCCGCAGTTGTAACCGCCCCCCATTGAATAGAATGAACACTTTTTCGAATTTCACCTCTTTGAGACCTTTGTTCGCAACCTTAATGCAAATCACGTCCCTGCTCCGATGTGTGGTCTTCCAGCTTTGAGCGGAGCTATTGTAGTCGAAGCCGGCGTCAAGTGCCTCGACATTGGTTTTGACGTTGGGGTGTTGTTTTTTCAAGTAATCCCAATTCATCAAATCATAAAGTCCTAACTCATCTCGCTGAGACAGGTCGGAGTAATCGACGTCTTTTTTCTTCAGCTCAATGGTTACATCGACCCGTATCTCATTCTCAAAATAGATTTGCAAAGCTGGTATGATTAAGCCCAGTGATAGAACGGCAACGCTAACAGCAGTAAATCCGAGCCATAAAGCCAAAAGTGCGATAGCTACAACAGACGCAACGGAAAACAAAACTAATTTAGGTGATGTTGCCTTCACGACACGAAGTACCTTGTTTTGCGTTTAGTGGCATGACGCGCATTTGCTTCCTTTTGTTCATTAGCCGCCACATAATAAGCTATGAAATCCGATTCTATTTCAGTGATTT
The DNA here is from genome assembly GCA_049578125.1 of Halobacteriota archaeon. Taxonomy (GTDB): domain Archaea; phylum Halobacteriota; class Bog-38; order Methanoflorentales; family Methanoflorentaceae; genus Methanoflorens. Next base: position 5,503 of record JBAULJ010000300.1, on the reverse strand, counting down.
GCTTCGACCGACGCTCGAAGGCGCGGAGTGTCAAGTTTTGATAACTCACAACGTAGACGCGAACCGCGCGCGATCCTGATGCCGCCTTGTAATTCTTCTTTTAAGTTTCGCCTTAGCGTTTCCATCATACTCATCGTTTCGTATCCTTCCACATCTCTATTTGAAAAATATAAACACGTAAGAGGACGCTGACATAAGTTAAACGTTGTGCATTTTGAGGTTGATGTCTTAGGGGGTTGGCCGTTATATTAGCCGCTTTGTGCTATTTTTTTCGGCTCCCTACTGTCAATCGCAAACAAAAGCCAAATACGAAAGGATTAATGCCGGAAAGATACCTTTTCGGGTTAGACAATGCAAATAACCGAGTACCTACAAGCCGACGAGGTGCACCAACTCCTTGACGCGGCCGAGGCGTGTAGCACCCGGGACTATCTTATATTGCGGGTGCTGTGGAGAACCGGCGTCAGGATTAACGAACTTCTTAACATCAAGCCGTCTGATATCGAACCGAAGAATCAAATTATCAACGTCACCAAAGCCAAGGGAGGCAAGCAGCGACGAGTCCCGCTTGACGCTGAGACGATCGGCATGCTCTCCGACTACGTTTCCGCGTCGAACATCAGGGAGGACCAGCCCATATTTGGCATCAAACAGCGGTGGGCCCGCGAGATCGTGCGGCGCTATGGCGCTCGGGTCGGACGACGCGGGTTACATCCTCATACCTTTAGGCATTCGTTTGCGATCCACTGTGTTCGGAACGGCTGGGACATCAGACGGTTGCAGGTCGTCCTTGGACATAACTCAATGGCAACGACGGCTGTGTATCTGCAATTCAACGATCGGGATATTAGAGAGTTGTACGACAGGACCTCGTTTTAGGTTGATCAATGTAATCCATACTAGTCTCCTTGTTCCTCAACGACGCTATTAAGAACCTCTAACATGCGGCCCCATAACGACGCAATGGTAGCAGAATCAGTACCCTTCAATAATCTCTCCGCGAACATCGGTTTAGACTTTAATGGAGCGGGATACCGTCCCTTTCCTCCAACATAATCTGAGAGCCGTTCGAGCAATTCATATTCCGTTTCGTCGAACTTTAAATTATACTGTTTAAATTCATTTTCCACTCGCTCAGCAAGCTTATGAAGATGGTGGTGGCCTACCTTCCCATTGAGCATATAATCGTGTTTTTTTTCGTTGTAGACCACGCACTTCTCATCTGCCGCTACGATTAACCCTTTTAAGAGGTTTTCAAGTGCTTGGCCAATCAAGAACATATAAACGAAAGCACAATACGGGTCTATGTTTGTACGGGGTGTAGTAACTACAATATATCCCTTGATTTTATCAGCAGCTCTCTTGAATACTGTAGCGAAAGTGACCCACTGATATGCCGATCTCACGAGCTTTCTATACTTCTCGGACGAATCATAATCTGAAGGAGACACGCCTTACCCATGCTAGACGTTGTTAGGTAATACTTGTGCTTTCTTGTGGGCAATGGAAACCATTTTCACTTATATGAAATCCCGCGCAACAAAAGAGGGCCTCCTAAAGAGTTAATAATGGGGGGCAATGCTTGCTTTTTTGAGCCGCTAATCATGAGGCGGTCAAATCGCTTGCCTCATGTGACCACACGCGCGAGTCACAATTGAACACGCGACCTACCCTACTCCCTTCCTCCCTCTCATCCGGGCGCTATGAAAAGGTTTATCCTAATATGGGCAGAGCAAGCATTCGGATTGATATCAGATGGCTTCAAAAAGCTGCCCTGCCTGCAGCGAAGAAGTGAGCAATGGTGCTAAGTTTTGCGCGAGATGTGGAGCGACATTAGACGACACGCATCGCAAAGCCGAAACTGCTTCTGATCAACATATGGATATCTGTCCTAGATGCGGTGCTATTCTTGCTCAAGACGCTACGTTCTGCCACAACTGCGGCAATAATCTAGGGATGCTAAAAAAGAAGTTTTGTTCGGCCTGTGGTACCGCTTACGTCGAAGGCGCTGAGTTTTGTCATAAGTGTGGTAAAGCGTTTGGAGTTGCACCTCAAGCGCCGACACCAGTGCCACAAGCAGTCGTAGCAAGGCTAGGTCATTGCAAAGTATGCGGCGTTAAACTAACATACTGGAACTCGTTTAAACCTTTTTCCCGCGCCGATACGTGCATTAACTGTAAGACGGGACAGACGCAGCCTTGCCGAGTTTGCGGGGCTTTGTTGACAAAAGATAACCGAGTGATGCAAAAGGAAACCGGTTCATGGGTTTTAACCCAATTAAACGTGTGTAATAAGTGCTACTTCACCGGACACAAAGATACCAAAATACACTCAGCTTACTTCAAAACTAATGGCGAATATCAGGCTTGGCTTAGTAAATTGGGTGACAGCATCGACATTATTTCAGTGGGGAGCCAGAAGGCGGGGTTTTCGCTCCATAAAGCGGGACTCGGAAGGGGCAAAGTAAGATATATGGTCACGTTTCGGAGAAAATAGCGACCAATATTGATGTGATAGCCACTGCAGTTGGCTTATGTTCGATTTTATAATGTTCGTGGTTAAGATTTCTTAAGCGGTAATATAATGGACTAGATCTATAGGGGCCTAAAACGAAATGTCACGTCTTATGGTTCCAGCGGTGTGAGCGACTTCCACTCGTCGAACGGCGCATAGAATACCTTTTTCCGCACGTCGATCCCGTCAACGTAGATAACGATCTCGTCCTCTCGGGGGGGTTCTATCGGGACGAAGATGCTCTCCCTCGTTTGGACGTACGTCAGATCGCGGAGGTCAGGCTCTTCGAGAACAACCTTCTCAAACATGAAGGAGGATCCCGCGTCACCGTGCAACGAACGCCAGTAAAAGACCACCTTCTTCGATGCGGTCACCTCCACGCCGCTCGCCGCCTTGACAAATGCCGTAACCCACGTCCTCACGAGGCGGGAGGGCACGTCCACGCGGAGCTCGGTGAGGCGGTCCATGACGGTGATCGGGGCTTCGAGGACGGGGCCGTCGCAGTGTATGAAGTAGTCGGCGGCGGCGGCAACGTGCTCGTCCTCAAGCATTTTTATGAGTCGCTCCTCACCAGGATGGGGCTCGCCACCGGCACGGAGTTCGACAAGTCGGAGGAAAAGGGTGACGGGGTGGTCGTCGCGAAATTCTATTCTGAGAACACGGTGGTCATATCCCTTACGGGGGAAGCGATCCAGCGGGATGGGGCCTGTGAGGGGGACATCGTGAGACCACGCGTAGTACGCCTGCGGCGTGTAGAACGTTCGCACGCCGATCATCTGTATATCGCTAATCTCCTTGGGGGTGAGCCGCTTCTCGGCGGCTTCTTTCACCGCCCATACCGCTGCTGCCTCCTCCACGGCTTCGGGAGGCCAGTCCTCCGCATTCCCTCTGCCCGTTTTTGCGATGTTCTCTGGATGTTCTCGATGGTTTGTTATGAGGGCATCATCTGCCCACCGCCTGAGCGTTTTTGCCGAAACGTTGACCTCGATGTTTGTAAGCCGTTCCCTGAGTTCTTCGACGTCCATATCCTTGGGTCCGCGATATACATTATCACAAACTATGCATGTTTTTCAATATTGCATTAATCGAGCATACTTTAAATCATTATCGCATTGTGATAATGCAGGTGATGTTCATGGACGACATCAATAGAGAAATGGTAGATTACATGGAGCGGCACGGAAAAACCAAAGCCGGAGAGCTCTCAGAATTGGTTGGAATTTCGATTTCCTCAATTCGATACCGGCTTTTCCAGCTTATGGCTCACGGCGTCGTGGATCAAGAGCGGACTAGAGATCGTCAAGTGTGGTTCTATGTTACAGAAAAAGAAGCCGCCTCGAGGGCGAACTCGAAGGACGGCCACACGACGATTCAGAACCGGAGAATCGACAATGTCAACGTTAACTCAGGACAATAAAGACTTTTCGAATTTTCACTCGTCAAGGTCAAAACGGCTATACTTCCTTGAATTGCGCATTCGTGGACTACGTGAAGACGTAGTGGCCGCGCTCGGAGAAGAATGCGACATACAAATCCGCAACAAACTCAAGCGCTTCTTAGATGCCCTGGATGGTCACCTTGAAGGCTTGGAAAAGGGAGGGGGCGAATGACGCACTGCACTGATCTCTCCGAGCGTCTCACCGAGCGCCAAGCCGAGCGCATTCTCCAAGTAGAAGCGCTAGCGGAGCGCGACAATGAGAGACGCATCATAAGAGATCGTACGCGCGAGAGGGCGATTAGAATTCTCGAGAATGCAAATCCGGTAAAATACATTCTCTATACCTTCAAAACGCAGCACATCGGCGACATTGAAACCGCCGAGGGCATCTTGGTGGGTGCTGCAAACCAATGCATAGCGAACTCGAAAGGCATACAGCCTGCCGTTTACGGCGAAAGTGGGATGGGCAAAAGTCACGCGGTGAGGGCGATGCTCCACCTATTCCCCGCGAGCCACTATATGGTGACGTCGCTCAGCGACAAGGCCCTTTTCTACATGGAAGCGAATGAGCTTCGCCCGGGTATGACCATATTCAGCGACGACGCAAAGATAAGCGACGGGATCGAGGGCATAATCAAACGCTCAACGGCTTTTTTCCAAGAGCCAACCCTCCACAAAGTCGCCTCGAAAGACGGGGGCAAATGGACGGCGCGAACCCTAAAAATCCCGGGGAGAATCAATTGGCTCCTAACGTCCGTTGATTCCCAGGGGACCGAGCAACTCATAAACAGGCAAATCGGCTTCGGGATTGACGTATCGGAGGTCCAGGACGATGCGGTCACCGCCTTTGAACTGGAGAAGGCACGCGACGGGATGCCGGAGTTTAGCGAGACTGAAGAGGTGCTGACGTGTCGCGAGTTGCTGGTCCAAATAAAAGAGGATGAGCTAGGAAATGAGCGCCTTTTCACGGTCAAAATACCGTTTGCTAAACGTATCGAGTGGCGCGACAGGAAGAACCGTCGAAACCTGCCGATATTTCTGGACATGGTCAAGGGCTACACGGTTCTCAATTTCATGCAGCGCAAAACAGTTGACGGCGCTCTGATAGCCACTGAGGATGACTTCAAAGCTGCTGCGAAGCTCTACAACTCGCGCGGAGGGTTTCAAAAGCTCCACGTGACCGACAGGGAAAAGGACTTGCTCATGGTTATCTCCGACAACGGCGGCGAGTTGACGGCAGATGAGCTTATGGGCAAGCTCAGGTTGAGTCGCGCACGTATCCGAGCGATCGCCGAGCGATTAGAAACCGTGTTACCGAGCTTTTACGTCGAGAAGCGAAGCGAGAGTGCACAGGACCCGAGCGATACAGGAAAGCACACAGTGACGCAAAGGAACTACTACGTCTATTCTGGAGACGTAACACTCGATGCCTTCGACTCTGTAGTCTCACTCAGAAAGCCGACACCGGAAGAGGTTGCTGAGGAGACCACTTACACCGGATACACCCCCGATACACCCCCAGATACACGCCCCTCATGTGTATCTGGTCCC
>JBAULJ010000299.1:0-4093 GCA_049578125.1 Halobacteriota archaeon | reverse complement strand
CATAAGTACTTGGACAACGTGCTTTTGCCCGATCCGTCTGCTCCAAAAAAATAGATAAACGTGCCGTTTCTGCTCATGCAAGTCCACAACGCGATCGGTTTATCGTATGCATCATCCCGTGCAGGTTCGTCTTCCTCTCGACTGTCTAGTAAATCCAAGCTCAGCTCTAAGAGGTGTGATCGTTGTATTAAGCAATCATAAATCATTCGCAATCAAGGTTACAGTTACAGGTAAAGAACGGCCTGCACTGTTTATCGCGGCGCATGTTACTTCGTTTCTCGGTTGTTTCAGCACACTGCAGTTTATGATCGCTTGCTATTCCTCACTAGCATCTTCTGATCGCAAAAGCTGTCCATACATATCGATCAGCTCGTCAGCCAGGGTATCCCATGAATAAGACAACACAAGCCGCCTTGTGTCGATTGGCGGTTTCCTGTGTTTTATGTCTTGTAATATGCGCGGCATCGCGTCCACGTCATCTACAAAGAAGAGACCGTTATCTTCAACAAATATGCGCGGAAGTGCTCCAAATCTGGTTGTGACGATAGGAAGATTGCACGCCATAGCCTCAAGTACGGACAGAGGAGTCTCAATGCACGCTTTGCTTTGCAGTGTTGGAAAGACATAGCAATCTGAAAGGTTGTAAACGGCCTCTATGTCCGAAAAGTGTTTGATCCATACAAGGCATCCTGCATCTTGGAGTTCACGTTGTAACCGGGCGTCTGCACGCTCGTTCTCTCGTCCAATGATTAATACTTGGAAATCCTCTTCTTCCTGAATAGTTTTGAAGATATCCAAGTTTCGTTCCCTCTGCATCGATGCCAAGTGTAGCACGACGAAGCTATGTGCAGGGAGCTCAAATTTATCTCTCAGTCGCTGCCTATCTCGTTGTGCAATAGGTTTGAACTTGTTCGTGCTCACGCCATTTGGGAAGAAACGTGTATTAAAACCAAGTGACTTGAATGAACGCTCACTTTCCTTCGCTTGAACCAAAGTAAGATCTGGTCTGAAACACTTTAGCAGTGGATGTCTCCACACTGAGGGATGAACCGCAGAAAGAACCGTTTTTGCCCGCGGGTATATATGTGACACAACCTTGACCGTAATTATGCCATGCGTTGTTGGCGTAAGGACACTATGGATAACGTCAGGGCGGAACGCTCGCAAGGATTTCCACTCACCCACTGATGAGATCTCGATTCTTCTCACTTCAATTCCTTTGTGCTCAAGCTCCTTTCCAATATTGGTGCCCACATTCCTGACACCTTCGTCAACTGGATCCGCAAAATGACCGACTAAGCAAACCTTCATTTTCCCGACCTTCTGGAGCGCGTCGTACCATTCTAAGATGCGTCGCACTCACGCACGGTATTCACTCTGCTACGATGACTTTTCTTCTGCAGGTTCATTTCGGGGGCTCGTCGGAGGCCCCTGCGTCAAACCTGCAATATATCCGGTGATTTTTGCCACAAGAACCACAGCAAGTATTGAGATGCTCACGCCCAAATGCAAGAGTTTGCCCTCTTGGACGAGCTTGCCAAGGTTTCTTATCGTAAATGCAAGCGGGTTGGCCCCATACGCTTCGAACATAAACGCCGAAGATCGACCAGCGGAAGCACCTTTTGAGTAAAAAAAATACTGCTCAAACAGCTTGCGATAATTCTGTCGCGGGCGCCAATAACAGGTCGCATCAGATGCGTACGCGAAATTGTACCCCGCTTTTTGGGCTCGAAGAAAGAAGTGCGTATCCTCACCTATGCCGCGGGGAAGCCACTCGGCGAAGCCACCGAGTCCTTCCCATACGCGTCTTTTAAACGCGACGGATCTACAGGATGGCAGAAACTTCTTCCAATCCATGAGGTTCCTTTTTGGGTACAGCATCTGTCCGACGCACTCTTCAAACAACGTGTAGGACTTCGGTTCAAAAAATCCGGAGACCACGTCAGTTGCACTATCAGCTTCAAATGGCCGAAGCAAATTCTCGAGCCACGTTCTTGGATATTCCACGCCTGCATCAGCACTCGCTATGTGATCGTACCGTGCTTGTGCAATGGAGAGATTGCGTCCCTCTGCTATGTTAGCTTGGCGTGCTGAAATAACGTTGAGATGAGAGTACCTCGCTTGATAGGTCTGTAGAAGTTGCACTGTGCGATCACTTGAACCGCCATCAATAACAACAATCTCATCGGGCGTTCTTGATTGGCCGAGTAATGAATCCATTAGCTTCTCAATGGACGTTTGTTCATTTCTGACGGTTATACATAGAGAGAGCTTTAACTTCTGGCCCATGCAAATTTAAGGTGAGATACGTCCCACATATTAATAGATTCCCACAAATTAAGCTCTCGCGTATTTCACACGCTCACAGGTGATTTCCGTGACACCGGCTGCCATAGGACTTCGCCTCATTCTGTCGGAAATGTCTGGGGCGAGTTGCATGTGGTCACTCCTGTGTATATTCGGAGACCGCTGCACGCACGCGTGTCATAGGGCTAAGAGCTAGAGACCACACTTCTTACAAAACGAGAAAAAAAGAGCATCTAACTGGAATCAATCGCGTTCGGATGGCGAGCACATACAAAGTCGCGTCATGTTAACCCCACATGCGCTGACCTTTTTTGAGAACGAGCAACGTGCGAAAAATGTGTAATTTGGCCTCATCTTCGTGCCGTTACGCTTCCTCGCCGTACATGTGTTAACAACATCCAGTCACAGCAACTTCTTAAGAGACCGGCGTGCACAATATTGCGTTTCGACACACAATTGTGCAGTCGGTTTATTGCACTCTAAGCTAAACAAAGGCGCGTGACGACATGCCCAAAACTGCGACTGAACAGGACGTATATAATGTTCTCGTGGCAAAAGGAATGGTGCGGCACGGTAAATGGACGCCAATCATTGTTCTGGCTTTAAGCATTTGCTCACTATCGCTGCTGCATATTGTTTGGTCCAGCCGACGAACGCCTCGAATTATCGCTATCTCGATCCTAATAGGTCTGGCGCAGCCTGACTTTTTACGAAATTTTTTCAGTGCGGTGCAAGCCTCTTGTTTTGGTTTCGATGTTTTTATCTGTGCCACAATCACGAATGGCACTGGCGGTCGTAGCGTTCAGTTTCATAGTAGCATGGTTTGCGAGCGACATGCCAGGCACTTATTTCAAAGTCCCTCTGCAGATCACGTTTGCGATCACCTTTGGAATCGTCGCAACAGGTGGAGTCATTTGCGCGCTTAACCCTCATTGGCGAAACGCGCATTTTATTACAGGTGGTATTAGCTTTGTCATCTTCGTTAAAACAATTGCATATACTTTTTGAATCACCTGCGGTGAAAGAAGGATTTGCAGTTAGTATAAAGGAAGGCAGCTATTCTTTTAACGCTCTTTGTTTCCGCCTCTTTTGCGCAAAGTGAAGCGTGAAGTAGTGTGAGAGGGTGCCAGCTGATGCACTCGTAACATTTTGAAGCAAAGATCTTGATACTGAAGTGCCAAAGGGCTTTGCCAAATAGCAGACTCTTTATTTGAAGAACCTCACTGTTATGTTTGTTAGTGTCACTGACGCGCGAGCGAGAACCAATGCGCAACAACAATACATCGGTGTCCATTATTGTCCCCACCTACAATGAGCGGGACAACGTACGCGAGCTTCTCGAGCGAATTCAGCGTTCCATGGAGCCACTAAGAGATCCTTTTGAGATCCTTATTGTCGATGACGACAGTCCCGACGAAACGTGGAAGGTTGCTTCCCAGTACTCAGATAGCTATCCAGTACGAGTTCTACGAAGAAAAGGGGAAAGGGGACTTGCAACAGCCGTGTTGGAGGGGATCAAAGCCTCAAAGTACGATATTGTCGTCGTCATGGACGCTGACCTCCAACATCCTCCTGAAAAGATACCTGAACTAATCTCCGACGTGAGAGATGGGACGGACATAGCGGTAGGCAGTCGCTTTGTTGAACCCGGCGCTCTGGACGAGTTCGGTTGGTTTAGACGAACCGTGTCAAGAGGTGCCGATTTGCTCGCCAGAACTCTGTTCAGGCAGATTCGAAGCATCGAGGACATAGAGTCCGGTTTTTTCGCCTTTCGTAAGGACGTTAT
>JBAULJ010000298.1:0-5931 GCA_049578125.1 Halobacteriota archaeon | reverse complement strand
TTGTTGTACTCGGTTCTCTGCTGATAGCCCATCTGGCCAAGTTGTGGGACCGTCCATCTAACTCGCGCCGGGTTCCAAGGACCGAGATTTCCGACATGGCGCCCCTTGCCACTCCTGAACGCTTTTCTGTCCTGGATGGTAACGCCCCATCGTTTGACCGGCCCTTGCACCCCTTTGCCCTTCGTTACTGCAGTTACGTCGATCAGCATGCCTTCCTTGAAGACGTTGACAGCGTCGATTTCCTTTCCGAGCATATCGTGCGCGTATGTATATGCGGCGTTCACGTCGTCCCCACCAACAGGCACTTCCATGAGTTCAGGCACCTTCTTGGGTATGCCGCTAACAGCCGCTGGCGAGGTATGCATCAGCACCCTGATCTCGTCCGCACCGTCGAGAGCACCTACTCCACGTGCTGCCTCCTTGGGAAGCGGCCTCAGCTTTGCGAGATCCCCTCCGATATTGCGAGCCCAAGTTTCAAGCACAACCCGTTTTCCATATGACGTCTTTCCATACGCTCGCAAAGCCGCTATTTTCATTGCTGGAGTCTCTACGACCGTGACGGGCACACTTATCTCCAAGCCCTCGGTTGGGCTATTGGGCGTATCGTCGACTATGATCACGTGCGTCATCCCGGCTTTATAGCCTGCGAATCCCTGTATTTGTGGCTCGTCTTGCTGTGGCCACGAACGGATTCTCGGCACTTCGCTCTTGGCCCGCTTTCGCGGGCTGTAGGCGAGTGATCCGCGCCTTGGACGATGTCTTTTTGCCATCAGTTTACCTCATGTTGATTCGTGCAGCGCGATGTTAAACACACTCAACGTTGCCATTATAGCCTCTTCTGTGCGCACCGTTTCTGTGCCTTGGCCAGGAATCGTATTAACGATAAAGTCTGACGCTCCCTCTATCGACAACCCGGCATCGTTAAGCAACGCTTCTACTCCGCGGTTTGGGGCGCCAAATACGAACGTTGTCAAGCCTGTGCCTCTCCTTCCAATTTCATCGCGTAGGGCGGGGCTTATTACCTGTCCACGCCTCGCAGTGGCCACGACCAACCCCTCCAGCGCATCTCTGATACTATCTACCACTCGGACCGAATATCCCCAATATCCGGGCGGCTTTTGAATCGCTTCAACTTCGAGCCGATCTCGCGAAAAGATCTTAACTGTCACGCGCTCCCCTTTGCGCAACGTTCTCGTGCGCAAAAAGGCCGGGCAATCCAAACCGATTTCAACCCAAGCGCAGTCAGTTCCGACGTCTATCACAATTCCTTCACGAACGTCATCATGCACTCGCACATGATGAGGGGTCTTTAGCGGGGGAACAACGCCGATATACCTCAATTCATTTGAGCGCGGGAAAAGCAGCTTTCGAAGGTACTGCGGTGCCTCCATGTACTGCAATATCGACGCGATGAATCGACTGTCATCGTACGCGGCGTCACGATAGATCGTAACGCGCTGTACCCTGAATATCGCGGCCGCCCGAGCGACTTGCCCGACCTTGTACGTCTTGATTTTCTGATCAGCAGTCTCGATGGTTAAGGAGGACGGCACTGCGAGCTGTATCTCAGGGTGCATCTTCGCACGTTCTTCGTGATAACGCTTGACCCGTGTAGTCTTTAAAAGTGCAACAAAGCTACTTAAAGGTTTCTGACGCCGCTGCGGCTCGCATCACTGGACTCCAATATCCCTGAATAATGCGAAAGTCGTGCGACAGACAGCGAGGAGACGACGCTAGCTGAGCCAGCAAAAATGCTTCGCGCTGCAACTTTTTTCAGCGTTAGCAATGACGCTGCTAGGCTAGTGTGAAAGTTGGGGCTACTACTGGCAGCCCCACCGAAACAAACAACTTTAAAAATTATAGACGTTATAACTAACAATCCCGACGTCGTAGACCTTCAAGATCTTCACGCCCTGCGAGCAGGCAGTAACACTTGTTAACGTCACATAACGTTCAATCGAACATGAGCGCTGTAAACGCGTATTGGATAGACGCTCGGAAACGACACAAAAACGCGCGTGCCGCGCGTCAAGGAGCCAATAATTCACATTGAAGCCGAGACATCTAATCGACAAGTGACATGATTCAAATAGTAACGCCTTCGCGACTTCATATTGCCCTCATTGACTTAAATGGAGCGTTGGGACGAATTGACGGGAGCGTGGGACTTACTCTCGACTATCCATCGGTGCGAATCAACGCAAAAAAAGATACTCAGCTTTCGATCTCAGGGACCACAACGTTCGCAGAGAGGATCAGGAGTGCCGCCTCGGCGATAATAACACAGCACGAAGTCGATGGCGTCGCGATCGAGGTTGTGCAGGAGTATCCTGCTCATGTGGGACTCGGTTCCGGAACTCAAGTTGGGCTTGCAGTCGGAACGGCCATAAGCGAACTCTACGGTCTCGGACTTACGCCAACTTCCATCGCAAGACTGATCGGAAGGGGGGGCACCTCAGGCATAGGCGTAGCGGCTTACCAGTGGGGCGGCTTCATCATTGATGGAGGTCACAAAGGAAAAACGGAATTCTTACCATCGTCGGCTTCTGGAAAATACGATCCCGCTCCCGTGATCGTCCGTCACGATTTTCCGGATTGGACAATCGTCCTAGCACTTCCAAACCTGCAAGGTGCAAGCGATAGACGCGAGGTCGACATTTTTCGGCAAAACTGTCCGCTGCCGCTTGCAGAGATTCAGGAACTATGTCACGTTATTTTGATGGAAATGCTGCCGGCTGTGGTAGAAAAAGACATCGAGAGTTTTGGACGATCGATCGATCGCGTTCAGATGCTAGGTTTCAAGCGCCGAGAACTTGAACTACAGCCATTTTGCGCGCGTCTCGTTCGATTCATGAGAGAAAACGGGGCGTTCGGTGCAGGGATGAGCTCATTTGGCCCCACGGTTTACGGGATAACCGACGGAAAGCCGCTGCAATCAGCGGTTCAGAGTTACTTGAATGAAACAACCGGCGGAGAAGTACGCACGGTTAAAGCGCAAAACAGCGGTGCGCACGTCCGAGAGATCTCGTTTGGCTAACAGTCTCCAGAGTGAAGGGCTAGGAGGATCAAGCGGTTTGTATGGAAGGTCTGAAGATTAAACTGTCGAAGGCTCAACGCCTGTTGCTGATGACTGACGGCTCTGTCACGACGCTGCTCGAAGTGATGACTGGCAAACCCATCGTCGTGACGACATTGCTTCAGCAGGTCGTCAGAGCAGACACCGAAAGGGCAGCGGCGTTGGACGTGGAGGAGGGGGATAACATAAATTATCGCGTCGTTGTTCTGAAAAACGAAGACGGTGACCGACCACTCATCTATGCCGAGTCCTACACGCCTATCGCACGTCTCCAAAAAGAGTTCCGACACGACCTAATGAAAGCTGATATCCCGATAGGACGAATCATGACGCAACGAAAAATTGAATCACGGCGTGAAATCAGACGTATTGAAACCACGTCGAACGAAGAGCTTAGCGATTTGTTCGACGTTCCTCACGACGTGCCCATGTTGTCGAGGACGTATGATATCATTAGTCACCACATGGTGCTAATTCGGATCTCTGAGACGTTCCCTTCGACGAGTTTTACACAAATAGCGATGGAGAACCCCTGACTGGCGCAGCCGACTGCGCGCAACCCGAACTGAAGATTTTAGCTTGGAGTCGCTCACCGGAGCGCTCAACTTAATACAGTTCAGCAGACCTAATCAGCTGCCTCGCCTCTTCAATATCACGGCGATAACTGCTGCAAACAGCAAGCCAAATAGTGCTCCCATAGTTTCGAATCCCGGCGAAAGTACTGGGGCTCGCTGACCTGCTGTAGCCGCTGTCACATTCGCGGATGCGTTTGAAGTTTCTGACGCCGCAAGAGAGGGCGATGCGGTTGGTATCGGGGTCGGTTGAGCTTCACCATAGTTCGCGACGGGCTTGACAAGCGGATAGTTGTCTCGCGCAAACGAGGAGTCGCCGATTCCGTTTCCGTCTGAATCGGCCCCGACGTAGTCCGAGTAGTAATTGCCTACAAATCCGCTAAACAAATTCCCGTTATAAGTATAATTGAGCCTCTTCGTAGAGTTGATGTTGTTGCCCTCTTGCGTGTAAAAATGGCTCTTCTCGTCAGCAAAGTTGTTAAAATAGAACGTGTTGCCGCTTGCATTGATGATCAGAACGCCATTTTCAACGTTCGCCTTAAAAGTATTGAACGAGAACTTGTTATTGTTAGCCCCGTCGCGAAGCCGTACGCCAAATTGTGCATTCGAACTAAACGTATTATTTGAAAAATTGTTGTTTCTTGAGTGGTAAAAGGATGCCCCAAAGTTGTTGTTGTTGCTTAGATCGCAGCCCGCAACGTTGTTGTTATCCGAATTATACATATAAATGCCATCACTCAGTGAGGCCTTTCCACCGCCACCTTTCTCATACGAGGCGCTGTTGCCAGCCAGTTTGTTTCCAGACGACCCGTCCAAGTAGATGCCAAAACCGTTATTGTTGAGGTTATTGTTGCTCACCAAATTGGATGTGGCGCCAGCTAGGTACACGCCAAAAACGTTGCCATTCACGACGCACTTCGTTATCATGCAGTTTGATGTTTGCCCAAACGCAACCCCCGCATAGCCTCCCGTAATGGTGAGTCCTTCAATTCTGATTTCGGTTCCACCGAGCAGAAAGACGTCTTTGCTCGTGTCTGAGGCTTTAACTACCGTTGCTTGAGCACCTTTAGTTGAGACTATCGTAATAGGCTTATCAACGACGATGTTTTCAACGTAGGTTCCAGGACCAACTTGTATAACGTCTCCCGGGTTCGCCGCAGCAACCGCTTTTGAAATTGTGCGATACTGTTCCTGCTCGCCGACTCGTATTTCACCAGCACTAACGCGAGGGATCGATGTCCAGACGCACGCTGTCAAAATGATGCACACTGTGATTAACTGTGCGACTCGTTTGGCTTCCATAAGTTCGGGCAAGAACACATATTGAACAGTTTCTGCAAGTTGGACAAATGCGCAGCGCCGCAACTAACTGTTGCAAGTGCTAGGCTACGTCACGTCGATCTTAAAGGTTGTTTCTGAGGGTTGATATGTACTGTCACCCGCATAGCGCAGTGTGACCGTGTGAGTGCCCACTGATAACCCGTTTGTTTCAGTCCCGGAAAGGTCAAAATACGCGCTCTTGAAACAGTCGCTCACGCCTCCCGACGTCACCTGTCCCGCTGACTTGCCGTCTATCGAAACGGTAACAGTAGTTGCGCTGCCGCAAACCATCGGCTGTGGTGACGAAGTCACCTCGATGCGCCACGAGGCAGGTTGTCCCTGCGTGATATCGCCCGGGGGCTGATCGAGGCTGATCGTGGTGGCGATCTTGCCCGATGCTGGAGGCGTTGCTGTCGCCGAAGTTGCCGATGCGCTAGGTGATGGCGAGACGGTAGGAGAGGCGGTGGCCGCTGAGGAACTCGCAGCTGTCGAGGTTGAACTACTCGTTGAAGACGTTGATGCGTTTGTGCTTACAGTCTGACCGGGCCCTTGACTAGTCTGATTTGGCGTTGTACAGCCAGCTATTAAGATAGCGGCGATGATCGTCGCGACTATTAATAAAGAGAGACGACTTTTCCTCATGTCTTTTTTGTCAGATAGCTAAACTAGACGCAGCCCGTATATAAGAATGACGATAATCCTCATAGACAGTCTCTTTGCAGTTAACTGGAAGCTCTCCGCACTGCACAGAGACTGCAAAATGTGATGATATTTGCAGGGCATCTAGTGCTAGAGGAGCTGCCGCCCGCTTTAGCAGCGTTACAATCACTCGACCTTCGGGCAATCAGCAGATATGCGCGGCAACCTAGTGACAGAATGAGCGCTAAGTGTGACTACATCCTCGCTAACGCACGTTGACGTTGACGACGCTGCTCGTTGAGGTCTTATAGGAGCTGTCGCCGG
>JBAULJ010000297.1:0-5062 GCA_049578125.1 Halobacteriota archaeon | reverse complement strand
GGCGTAGTCAACGATGGTTCTAAAAAAAGCGTCGTCAGCGACGGCGGCTGTCGGATTGTTTGGATAGTTTATAAAGAGCAGCTTGGCATCGGTCACCGCCTTGTCAATGTCAGGCAGGAAGCCGTTGTCAGCGGTCAGTGGCATGCTTATCGGCTTACCGTCAGCCAGGATAGTGGCGATCTTGTATACGGGATACGCGGGATCTGGAACGAGCACGTTGTCCCCTCGATTGACGAAAGCCAAGGGCAAATGCGCTATACCTTCCTTCGATCCGATCAGCGCCAAGACCTCGTTCGTCGGATCGAGCGCGATACGTTTCTTTGCGTACCACTCGCTCACTGCCTCCCGATATGACGGCATACCTTCAGAGGAGGGGTACCGATGATTTGAACTGTTGTGCGCCGCCCGCACGAGCGAATCCACGATATGAGACGGCGTTGGACGATCTGGGTCACCCACGCCAAGATCGATGATATCGATTCCTCGCGCCTCCTTTTCTGCCTTCAGCGCATCTATTTGGGCGAAAAGGTAGGGCGGCAGCACATCTAACCTCTTTGAGTATTTGCTAGTCGCGTTCGCCATGTGTCCACCTAGTTGATAGCCTGCATACTGGGTATATTTGAGCGCAGCTTCTAAAACCATGAAACGGCGGAGACTGCGACGATCTGCGAGGCTCATCATCATTGAAGTTCCTTTTCGAATATAGCCTTATTGGGGGACCGTCACACACATGCAAAGGCTTGAGCTGCACTGACGAGCTGACGTGACGCGGCGTGAATTGATCGACATTTGCCTGTTTTGTCGAGCGGATTAAACGGACTTTGACGGGGCGGTGCAACTCTTTTCGCACCACATATGGTGGTGAGCCATTCCGAAAGCTCAGGCGCATATGCGCGCCGCTCGAACATGCTAAGTGTTGAACACGTCTTGCATGCTCGCGCACTTGCACGGCCGAGTCGGCGAGACGAACCTCTAGGCTGTTGTGTCATTGCGCAGTAAATCGGCGGCAGGTGAAGATGCAAACCTTTATTTTCTAGGACATTTCCATATAGGCGAGAGCTGAAACCATGAATAATCGCAATCTGATTACCGCGCTAGCCTTCGCCGCGCTGATAACGGTAGCAGTGACGACAGCGGGCTGCGCAACGAACACCAGTCCCTCCCCTACGCCAACTCCGATCCCCTCGCAGGAAACGGTCATTGGCAACAATACGACGTTTTCGAGCGCTGCTGGGTTCAATATCACGTATCCAAAGACGCTAAAAATCGACTCAACGACAAATGCATCTGTGCAGGTCAGGGTATACGTGTACCTCGCGACAAACAACACACTCGATAGCGTGGTCGTGGCGGAGCAAGACCTCGACGCGAGCGTAACACTTTCGGCTTTCGCAAACTACATGGTCACTCAGGTTAATAATTACCCGAACTACAAGCTAATTTCAAACGCGAGCACTACGTTAGGCGGCAAGCCGGCATATACCATCGTTTTTAACGCGACCGTTCCCGTTCAGATGGGCACCGCTGCGTCGACCGTTCAAGAAACGCCGCTTAAACTGATGCAAACTTTTGTGGTAAACAATCACAAGGGATACGTTGTAACCTACAAAGCCTCTCCCAGCGACTACAACACGTACCAAGCACAAGCGCAGCAAATAATGAACTCGTTTGCACTGACATAACTGGGCGGTGAGATTTGAAGGGGTAGCGAATAAAGTAATTCCCTACCCTGACGTATTTTTTTCCGGAGCGCCTCGCCTTGGTGCTCCCAAATACTAGTCGAATAGCGACGCTGAGATTACGCGAAAACCCGTGCAATAAAACCTAATTTAAAGAAGCTGTAAGAGTCGCTGGCTGTCGAAAATCGAACAGCCAGCTGCCTTACTTGGTCGTATAGACCAATACTTATACAATAAAACAGTTCCGATGTTACGCTGTGCTGTTTGATTTGGCCGGTCACCTCACTAAGCTTAGTGAATAGTTCTTAAGTTTCAATCCTATTTGTATTTTTTCATTATTAAACGTGATTGACTGCCAAAGCGAGACGACGCTTGAACGGTTTGACATATGTTACATGCTGTTTGAACACGTACAACTGCCATCGCTGCCAAAGCCGCCGCGAGGCATTTATCCTTGCTTGTTAGAGGGGCATCGCTGATTTACGAATTACAACGATCAACCCGTCCTCACAGAGTGTCGTACAGATAATCGTACGACAAGTGAGAGTCCACTATCTGGGTCTTACCGCTAGCAAGGGCTTCCTTAATCGTGCCAAAACCAGAATCGCCCACAAGCGTCTTACCATTGCCTATTTCGAAGGCTTGGTGCGCGTCGCTTGCTCCTATGGTGGGCTTTCGATATTCACGAGCCAACTGCTGCGCTAGCGCGTTGCGCGAGGCGCTTGTTTTTGAATTGAATCCTTCAATGAGATCAAGGTGTTCAATGGCGTCGCTGCGTAGCAGGTTCTTTCCGAATCGGAATGGATGTGCCCAAAAAACTACGCCTCCCTGCGCCTTGATCTCTGTGATTACATCTGCCGTGTTTCTCGTCTCAATTTCTTCCTCTATAAACAACCCAATAAGATCCCCTTTATTGTTTGTTTCAACCTCGGAACCGACGATTACCAAAAAGTCAGGATCGTTATTCAGCTTGCGCGTTTCAATTCCGCCCTTGATTGTCAGGTGATCGGTAACAGCGATCCCGTCCAATCCCTTTTTCTTTGCGACTTTGAGAATGGTTGCCGGTTCCATTGCACAGTCACCGGAATATTTTGAGTGGATGTGCAGGTCAAAGATCAATTTTTCAATCTCCCAAGACGGACTTCCCTGTCAGGTTTGAGTCACAGGCGGAACGCATCGAGATGGATTCACGCCTGCCAAACCAAAGGCGTTTGATGAGGCATTTGTATCTTTCGCCGCCTTGGAGAACTGCGAAGTCGCCGCTCTTTGTGGTGTGCAGCTTCCGCAAGCCGCCGCAGCGTAACATACGAAAGTTGTTATAAATGTTCAAATAGCAATTGGGACTACCATATTGTGCCTCGGTCTTAACTTACTAAGGTTGTTGACGCCCCCTCGGTTGGTTCCACAGAAAGGGTCGATGCATGGGTTATCTCGCTGAATTCGTGGGATTGTAGGTTCTGTGGAATGCAAAGACACGTTGGACACGTGGAGATAGAGGGAGCGGTTAACGGCCTTAGTTATCTTTTTTTTTCGTAGGCTTCTCGGGCTGAGAAGTTCTGAGCTCTAACAGCGCACCAGCATTAAATAGGCAGGCGTGTGTTGAGCGGCGCTAACTAATGTGAAAATGGGAATTGATATGCTAGAGCCATGGGCCCCAAGGAGGCGAGCAGATTTCCACGAGCTGCGCGGTCAGCGCACACTTGCGGAGAACGATTTAATATCGGACTACGCACATAAGTCTACAGAGCATGGATTTGAACGACTTACCTGAGAGGATTGCTCGTTTTTACGCTCATACCGGCTTCACGGAACTCTATCCGCCTCAAGCTGAAGCAATAGCCTGCGGACTGCTCGACGGTGCTAGCTTGGTTGTCGCTACGCCTACTGCTTCCGGAAAGACGCTGCTAGCAGAATTTGCCATGCTTAATTCGATCTACGAAGGTGGCAAATGTCTTTATATCGTGCCACTAAAGGCCTTAGCTTCGGAGAAGTTCGACAGATTTTCGCAATTCGCGGCGCTCGGCGTGAAAATCGGTATCTCAACCGGAGATTACGACGTCCACGACGACAAGCTGGGACGCAACGATATCATCGTAACGACTTCAGAGAAAGCAGATTCGCTGCTGCGAAACGGCGTAGAGTGGATGCGCGCGCTAAGCGTCATTGTGGCAGACGAGATCCATCTGTTGGACTCGATGGATCGCGGTCCAACGCTCGAAGTAACGCTCACCAAACTCAAAAAACTGAATCCCCGTGCTCAGATACTCGCCCTCAGCGCAACCGTTTCCAACGCAGATGAAATCGCTGACTGGCTTAACGCACAGCTCATAAGAAGCGACTGGCGACCGGTTGCGCTGCACGAAGGCCTTTACCTTCCCGAACGTGGCACCATCACGTTTGTGCAAGACACGCCTCAAAAAAGCACCTCGAAAAAAGCCGTTTCTGATGGTACGACCGATCCGCCGATCGCTCTGGCGATCGACACCCTGAGAGAGGGCGGGCAATGCCTGGTCTTCGTGAACACGCGGAGAAATGCCGAAAGCCTTGCAAAGAAGATCGCCACGGCGATGAGATCGCTGGGCGACCGGGATTGCAGCGAGCTAGCAGCGAAGGTCCAGGGGGATACAACGATGGCTGAGAAGCTCGCGTATTGCGTGAAGCACTCGGTCGCATTCCATCACGCAGGGCTTTCAAGCGACCATCGGAAACTCATCGAGGCCTGGTTCCGAGCCAACCGCATAAAGGTCATCGTCTCCACCCCTACGCTGGCATCGGGGCTAAACCTTCCTGCTCGAAGAGTCGTTATTAGGGACTACAAGCGTTATGACGCAAACTACGGCATGACGAATATCCCTGTGCTCGAATATAAGCAGATGGCGGGACGCGCAGGAAGGCCCGGATTCGATTCGTACGGAGAGGCGATTCTCATAGCAAAATCACCGAACGAATGTGAGGCGCTTGCAGAGCACTATATTCTAAATGATGCCGAAGACGTCATATCAAAGCTCGGAACGGAGACGGCCTTGCGCGTGCACGTGCTCTCGACTATTTCAAATGGTTTCGCACGAACGAGAGATGAGCTCGAACGGTTCTTTGGCGCTACGTTCTTCGGATTTCAGCAGCAGAGTGCACTGAACCTTACTTCACACGTGATCGACAGCGTCTTAGCGTTTTCAGAGAACGAGGAGATGATAGTCGACTTCGGGGGACATGTCAAAGCCACCTCACTAGGGCACCTCGTCTCCAAGCTGTACATTGATCCACTGACCGCCGTGAAGATTAGACGCGGACTTAGAAATGCGGGGAATGCCACTGACGTAGCGCTTCTCCAGCTCATCTGTTCAACCCCGGACGTTAAGCGCCTTTACATGCGAAACAAAGAC
>JBAULJ010000296.1:0-2397 GCA_049578125.1 Halobacteriota archaeon | reverse complement strand
TCAGAAGATTGCGCTTACGCGTATGCCGACTCATTTTGTTTTGGGCGATCTAAGGAAGTTCACCGAACAATACGGGTGACGTTGCAGATGCGCTTGGCGAGAATACGAACACGATTTCAACGTTTTGACTCGAGGAAAGACGTCGAATTAGAAATGGTGTACATATTGCTGAAAGCTCAGATCTGGTCGTGAGAAGTGTTGTTTGATTCCTGACGCAACTAGTGGGTACCGAAACGCTTTTGGCTATTCACAATTCTCACGACACTATATGACTTCGCTGACGTGCTACGATAGAGTCAACGAGGTAGAGCAAGAACTGAAAAAAGCTTATCATTCTCGTTCTTGCACAGATTGACGACCTACCTTTTTAAGATGACGTAAATGGCTGCAATAGCGATGAGCGCAAAGATGCCAAGAACGCCGATAACTAAAGGCACGTCTATGTCTGATAGCGCCGTTTGCGCGGACGCATAACCCTGGACTGTATAAGTCACTTGCGCCTTTAGTGCTGGGAGGGCCGCCGAACCGCCTCCCAAGTTCGGAGCCGTTGACTCATTAATGACCATGCTTGAGTTGAAATTCCCCTCCTTAGCGTCGCTCGGCACGTCAAGCCTCACGGCGATGGTTACGTTTGATTTTGGAGCGATTGAACCCAGTGAGGGCATCGCTGTTAGCTGGCCGCTTGTGTTGGTAACGTTAGCGAAGGTGATAGAATACGTGACGGTCGAATTGTTGGCGGGATTGGTGAGTATTACGTCTCGCTCCGCGCTCCCTCCGCGTCCGACTGTGCCGAAATCAACACTGGCCGTTGAGGCGCCTGTGCTTGTTTGTGCGTTTACTGCTGCACTCACGACCGTAAGGATGACAAGGAACATTAATAAAAGAGGTTTTAAGCTTCTTCTCATTCTAAAACTCATTTGAACCCTTCTTCCTTACATTCACGCGACCATCGAAGTAAATGTTTCGACTATGTTTTCCTATCAATCGGCCCTGACCTTGATGGCAAAAGCGGTTCCGAGTCCTTTCGGTTTATGTCACCGAATCCGACTAATTCGAGACCCAACCTGCTTCAATGCTCTAACACACGCACAGCCTCACTCGTCACCGCCGCTGGGTTGATGCCATAGCATTCCGCAAAGTTCTGAAGCGTTTTAAGCGGTTTAGCGATTTGCGTAGTATATGTGTTTTGTACCATTGTTTTTTCGTATAAGTCTATGATCATATGTATTTTATTTGTTGATGTCCAGAGGTCGCTGCGTTTGTACATTCTCTTCAAATACACAGCGAGAAGGGAAAAAGAAGCAGCCTAGTGCTTCCGTTTCAGATCAACATATATTTATATGTCGCATTTGTAGTTAAGTGCTGTGATGTCACTTGTGTATGAAGCTGTGATGCGATAAATCGCTGTTATTTACCGTTTGTCGCGTCTGCTGAATACGATTAAAAGCGACGTCTACCTAAAGAATCAGAGCGATCGTGTGTCTTTCGACACGTTTCAAGCATAAAGAACGTTGCAAGAGGCAATCATGCGCAAGCACAATATCGTTTCACTTTGTGTAGTCACCCTCCTCATTACTGTGTTATTTACCGGCGTTGCAATCACATCGGTGGCAGCACAGCCGACCCCCACCATATATTATTCCCCCCAAGCGGGATCAACATGGGTCAACAAAGGAGCTGCAGGAGCCAGCTATAACGCATACGTCAGCACCCCGAGCTTATTTAAAACCAAATCAAATGGACACCTGTACTGGGGTGATATGGGGCAAAATGATTTTATCTCCATCCCGGCCGGCAGTGCAACAAATAACCAAAACACAGCGTCGTGGGAGATAGGGTTTCATTACACCGGAATGACAGGCCAGCGCTTCCAAAAAATTTGGGACAAAGCGTATGGCGCTTTTATGATTGAAATCGACACATACAAGGGCCCTAATGAGGGCTACCTTACCATCTACCGTGCTACGACTGGTGGCAGCGGCGCGCGGTGGTATATACCGATGGATACCGTTCTTCGCGCGGGCCATAACTATTACGTTCAAATTGCGTGGGACTCGCGTGCAGGCCCGGGAAATGAGCCATATCCAACGATCT
This sequence comes from Halobacteriota archaeon, assembly GCA_049578125.1. Lineage (GTDB taxonomy): Archaea > Halobacteriota > Bog-38 > Methanoflorentales > Methanoflorentaceae > Methanoflorens. The sequence goes on along the minus strand of JBAULJ010000296.1, from coordinate 303 downwards.
GGATCGGTGAGGACGGAAACGCGCCAGTGCGACAAACGCACTGGGACGAGACCGGCGGTGCTCTTGAAGGAACCGGATCATGGTACAACGACGCAGTCGGTTCTGCGAACCTAGGGAATACAGCTTCAGGAAATGGCGTCAGCGCATCAGCCAAGACCGCTTGGCTCAACGGCGGCTTCTTTGTATACCGGCAATACAATTCAATCGTTGATTTTAGCAATGGTGGAAGCTGGAACACCGACAAGCTGGCATGGACAGCCACGACATCGACCATTAAGCCGACTGCAACACCGACCATTAAGC
>JBAULJ010000295.1:0-3560 GCA_049578125.1 Halobacteriota archaeon | reverse complement strand
TAACCCAAGCGTTACTTGCTTGAGGTTTATTTCTTGTCCAATGTCGGTGGATGCAACTACATTTACAATTTCAATAGTGTCCCGCGGTTCAGCCATCTTCCTCCTTCCCTGTTGTTTTATAAAGCCTAAGCTGGAGAGCATGGAGAGCAAAAAGGACGGAGACCAGCGGACGGCTCTACGTCCAGCGTCATTTCCCAATATCAATATTTTGGGAAGCGTCCACTTCGTACTTCCCGCGGTTCAGCCATGACTCAGCGCCGCACTAGCGACAAAAGACCATTAAGCTGTAGAAATAGTGTGTTAAAGCTTAAAATTTTCTCTTTTGCCGGCAATGCTAACGCCCTCTGATCCGATCCCAAAATGACCTCTTGGGCGTGGACTCGATCAACAGCTTTTGCGCGAGCGCGTCGTTAATCTCGTCTTAGCATCAAGTACGCCGCAGCTAGTGCACACATGACTACTCCTGCGCCGAATCCGGCAAGTGAGAACTCAGGCGAAGGCTTGAGCTTTGCTTGTGAAGTAAACGCCTGATATGGTTTTCTGGCGAGAAACGGGAGCGAGAATCCCTCCACAGCCCTTGTCGACTCCGACACGCAGTAACAGCGCATTGGGTACTTTCCGTCTAAAAAAAACAGAATGCTTCTGAAGCCATTGCGTAAGGCTTTCCGTAAATGCCGGCTTCATACCTCGCTTGCAACCATGCAACGAACTGATCAGCTTGAGGACCTACCACGTGCCGGTACGATCTCCCCGAACTCATCATGTTACGGAACCGCTCCGGTATGAGAACTGCATTTGCCCCGAAGTAAAAGAAGTGGTTAGAGACAAGCACGTATCGTCCGCGCAGGTCTTTTTCCATTTCCTTTTTAGTATGATACGATGGTCTTTGTTGCCAGTTCCCGTCTCCGTCCTTGAAGTAGATGTTATCGCCGCGTTCTTGCTTAATACCACAAGAAGGAGTTTTATGACGAAAGCGCCGATCTTCGGCATACTCCTCAAAAGGCATCTTTTCAGAAATCTTCATCGCATAAACCATCTTTTCGTTGCGGTATCAGCAGAAGCCGTTTTATGTGCCAAATGACCTCGCTAAGGGGCTTAAGACAGGGGACGATGAAAAGGCTCTTTATGAACAGGAGGAGCGCCGTCTCTTTTTCGTGGCGATGACGCGGGCCGAACAGAAGCTTTATTTGACCTTCGCGGAGCGGTATGGTCAGAACGTCAGACAGACGAAACCGTCAAAGTTTCTTGACGAGCTTCAGTTTGAAGTCAATCCGCGCATCGAGGTCAAGGAAGTGTGCGATGCGTCAGTGCAGGATTTCCGGACGGTTGAAAGTGCCGTCGAACAAGCGAAGACCCTACTTCAAGACCAGGCCATTCGAGCGATTCAGAATATGCAGCCAAAGACTGCCATCCAGAAGATCGTTGAACTCGAGAAGCTCCGCATTCTCGAGACTGGAGGACGGCTTGAGGACTTTGAAATGCCCCCTCTTACGAATGAAGAGGGCGACACAGAGCTGCGTCGGCTTTTTGAGGGAAAGGGCGCACCCTTGATCAGTGAGGACCATCACTTTTCGGCATCAGCCCTTCAAACATTTGACAACTGTCCGCTGTAGTACAAATTCAGCTACGTCTTGCGCATCCCTACCGCAGGAAAGACGTACTTCAATCTTGGAGGCGCAGTTCACGAGGTCATTGAGAACCTCACAAGACAAGGAACTCAAAGAGGAGGTATTGTCTCGGGTTGCTACAAGGCTGCATGGGCGCGGAATTTTGGACTTTTGTCTCAGTGGAAGCGAGATACGAAAGGAGATAGAGAGCACAAAGGGACGGCGCCGAGCGGCACGCGCTGTTCCATACTACGCACTCTTAATGATCCAAAGTCCTCGATGAGAAAAAGGGCTAACCAAGGATCACGCGATAAGTGTTACTCTTCAAGCTCTGTTTATGTCTTCCGATTGGCATGACGGACACATCGGGTTCTTGCCGATGCCCTTGAACTTTGACCCGCACTCGTTACAGGCGTATTGCTGCGGTTCGAGTCGTTTAATGTCCTCATTTCCAAACGGACCGCCAACGGTACACATGCTGAATTTCCCTCAATGAATGCATGGCAGTGACTGCGTATAAGGGTTTCCTCAGCAGCTCAAGCAGTTTCATTACGTTTAAGATAAGGTTATATGCGGTGGACGGGGAAAACCATGATAGCACGGAGAGCGTGTGGTATTATCCCATCGCCTAATATTGCTTCTAAATAATAATTTAATTTATATTAAGTTAAGTCCACATCCTGTACGACAATGTCTCAATCCAAGTTCACCCTAAGTTCATCGTTCAAGCCGACCGGAGATCAGCCTAAGGCGATCGCGGAGCTCGTCAACGGCATCAACGGAGGGGAGAAGCACCTGACCAGAAACTGATAGAATGATCGACTCGGAAAAAAGAATAGGAGCATAGGAGAGCGGGGCGTGCTTAATTATGGACCTTGAACAAATACGGAAGCGGCGCCTCGAACAACTCCAAGCGCAGCAGAGCGGCAAGCAAGGGCCGTCCACCGAGGAGATAGAACAAGCACAGGCCCGAAGGAGTGCGCTCCTGCGACAGGTGCTCACGCCAGAAGCGCGCGAACGGCTCAACAGCATCAGATTGACTCGCCCCGACTTTGCGGACTCCGTGGAATCACAGCTTCTCGCACGGTATCAAAGCGGGAAACTGACCGGACAGATCACCGACGAACAACTTAAGCAACTCCTCAAACAAATCGCCCCCAAGAAACAGAACATACGCATCACGCGCAGATGAAAGCCGGCGTTTTGTTCAGCGGATGCCGATTCTAGCGGTATTCATGTGGCTTCTTGAATCTCGTAATCTCGCGAGGCTTCTTCTATTTCGAAACTCGGCGCTTGTTATGGCGCATGTTGCTCTGAAAACTTGAAAATCGGACGATTGGAAAAAGGGAGGGCAATATGCTTTCCGCGAGCAGTTAATCCTCTTTCTTTCTCCCACCGCCGAACAGTCTCGCCCAGAAACCAACCTTAGGGGCCGGCAATCGCAGCGTCACGAGTTCAAGCTGCTTCTGCAGGCTCTGCTTATCAGTCTTTAAATCATTAATAATACCTGTAGAGGTAACAAGCTTATCTTCAAGCGTTTTAACGTGAGTAGCAGTTTTTTCTAGCTCATTTTGCAGCCCCTGCACAACCACTTTATGAGAAGATGCCTCGTTGGATGTAGTATTAGCTAGTTGCTCGAGCTGTTTTATAGTGTTGTTGTTATCGGTAAGCTGCTCTTCAAGGTTTTTAGCTTGAGTAGTGGCTTTTTCTAGCTCATTTTGCAGCTTTTGCATTTCAACTTTAGAAGCAGCAGCATCTTTTATGGCAGTGGCTTCGGACTCTTTGGCTTGTACTATGGCCTCCTTGATCTGCTGTCCGAGTTGTCGCATAGCTTGGTGGCTGTCGGTAAGCTGTTTTTCCAGGCTTTCAGTTTGACTTTTGGCCGTTTCGAGTTCGTTTTGCAGCCCCTCTATTACTTGAGCTTGTGCTGCTGTATTTTGTGCAGCTTCAGCC
>JBAULJ010000294.1:0-11460 GCA_049578125.1 Halobacteriota archaeon | reverse complement strand
GATGGAATGGGTGATGAAGGGAGGCCTACAGATGGCAGGACCTCCGTTCGCGGTCTATTACAGCAGCCCCGAAGAAATGGCGCGAGGCGAAATACAATTTGAGGTGGGAATCCCCGTTGCCGGAGAGGCCCAAGGGGAGGACAATATCCAGATTAAAACATTCCCGGCGCAAAATGTACTGTCAGCGATCCACAAAGGACCGTATAGCCAAATAGCGCCTGTTTATGCAGCATTGATGGAATATGCTACGAAAAACGAATATGAGGTAACCGGCGCGCCTATGGAACTGTGGCTGACGAATCCTATGGAAGTGGCAGAAAGCGAATTGCTAACAGAAGTGCGCTTTCCTGTGGCGAAGAGATAACGCGAACCTACTATTTTCCGGCACCGTGGACGCTTGATGCACAGTGTCGCCATGTTCGTGTGCCTGCTACTCAATCGCGCATACGCGTTTGAGCGAGGTGCTTTCAGACCGGGTGCACGTCGTGGATTTGTTGTCTTCGCGCCGTTGACTGCAGCACACAGCATCGTTGCTTCTACCTGCGCTCTACCGTATTCAAAGGATCACGCTAACACCGGCTTTAAATCTTATGGTGACTGGTAAGGTAACGATCGGAGCGCTAGCAACGCGGCCTTCGAAGAACGTGCGAGATCAATTTTTGATAGAAGGCTTAGATAGCGTTTAAAATGGAATTAATCGCCGCTAGCTTTGCAGAGGCCGTTACGCTCTAAACTGCCATACAGTATGAATTAGTAGGGTTCGCACTTTGCTCCAGTCATACTCGAGTAAGAGCCCCTCTTGCTGGGGTATGAATTAGTAGGGTTCGCAGGTTGCTCAAGTCAGATTAAAATAAGAAAAGACGTTGTTTGGGCCTTTCAATGGCTTACGCAGCCTTCCACTCAACGGTTTCCATCGTTTCCGGTGCACTGGCCGAGTACGTGGGGGCGAGACCAACGCATCGAGGCGCCCGAATCGCGAAAATGACAGACCCATAAGGAGGTTCACTTATTCGGTAGGTAGCAAGCACCATAATGATCAAATGGGGCTCTTTGCGGCTTTCGTTAGCATCGCTCGCCGGACGGTTAACAGACGGCAGTCGAAATAAAGCTAGAAAGTATTTAAAACGACGTCAGAGCGTCCGTCGGAATTTGCTTCCAATGGAGCATTAGCGAGCCCCGGGTTCACTCGTAGAAACGCGATGGACGTCGCGCATTTGCAAAAATAAAGATCTCCGCACTATAGAAAACCCTCATTTCTAGTCCAGATTTTTAAAAGGAAGTCAAAATGGGACCGAAATCGTTAAATATAACTCTTACAGTGTTTAATATGTCGATGCTGGAGAGCGAGGGCCCGCCGCGTGGCCCTACCTCGAACCGTCTTTTATTACGTGCGGCGGACCCCGCTCCGTGTTGACGACTGAAGTCCTAACGGTTTCTAGTTTGTTGCGGTATTTTTGACGCGGATCGTTTTTAAAAAAAATGGTTTCAGACCTAAGCCCGTTGTCGCAACACAATGAGTGGCGCATTGACGAGCTTATCCGGTTTTTTGTACCGTTCCAATACCCGTGCGTTGTTCACTTATTTGAGGGCTACCGTGGTAGCTCACGGAACCCGTGCCGGTTATGCTGACGTCCAGGCTTTTCGTCACAGTTACTTCTGCTGAGCCAACTCCCTGTACGGTAATCGAGGTCATTTCGGTTTCTAGTTGGTAACTTCGCAAGCTTCCGACGCCGGTTAGTACGGCGGTGTGATTGCTCGCGTTGCCACGCAAGTTTGCGGTACCCGCACCCGACAGCCGCGTCGTGAGTTGCGTAGCGTTCAGATTAATATTGAAAGTACCCGCACCTTGCAGCGTCAGGTTCAACGCGTTTGTGTTCAGCGGAGAATCGCTTACTACGGTTCCTGCGCCGTCATTGTTTATCCCACTGATGGCGGTGAGCGACACGTAGACGCTGATAGGCTTCGTCGTAACTATAGGACTTGCGGCGTCTATTGTTAGGATGTCGTTCGAGACCTCCGTTCGTATGTTCGAAATGACGTTGCTTTCTGCCTCAACTTTCACGGACTGCGCATCGCTTTGGGTCACGTGTAGCGTGCCCGGAACAGCGAAGTCGATACTCGTAAACGTAGCGACGTTCCTTGTTTCCATAGCCATTGTCCCCGATCCGTTGCTCGGGTTCGTCGTAATCTGTACGCACCCGCTAATGAGAAGAGCGCTCGTTAGCGCTACTGTCAGCACGAAAGCTGCCTTCATTTTTCTTACCCTAGCCCGGCGATGCACTCGTGCGTTAGATAGCTATTTAGGGATTTCGAAAAAAGACGTCGCGGCAAGCAGTTGACTTCCGACTCATCAGTCGCTCTTAGTGATGGCAAGCAGCTGAAATCTCAGATTTATCGTCTTTGATGCCGAAACTCTTCAGACTCGCGGTTTCGGTGGTGGCACAACGCGTCTATCTTCGAGATAGCTACGCGCTCTTTGAGCGCGCCGACAAGCCTCTCTGAGTCATCAGCGCGTTTCTTCACTCATTTTTCTCTCATTCGCCGTCTTTTTATACTAGTGTGCTTCGGCGATGGCGGGCTTGTCTAACTGCCACATTCTCAAAGTCACCTATTGGCGTTCGCAGCGTATTTCGATCGCACGCAGGGGCTTTCGAGAATACAGCGATATGACAAGCACGCGTGGAGGAAACTTTTATATAATGAAATGTCTTATACTATATCTTTAGATATATCAATAAAATAGTGGAAGTTGCATGGATCACAGAATGTACAAAAATGTATGGCGAGACTGGGCAAAATCCCAGAAAAAATGGGCCAAAGAACAGTTTGTAGACCTTCCGTTGTTCGCTCCTTCGAAGCGGGAACGCGGTACGCTTAAATACGCCGCGTTAATGGTGCTCCAAGAACAGCCACTTCACGGGTACGCTATCATCAAGGCAATAGAAGAGAAGTACGGGTATCCGCCGAGTCCTGGAGTTGTTTATCCTACGCTCCAAATGCTCGAGGACCAGGGATACGTCGTAATGTCCCAGCAAGAGAACAAAAAGGTGTACACACTGACTGATGAAGGGCAACGGTGCCTTGAGGCACACCATGACGTGGTCGAGCATATTGATGCACGAGCGCGAATGCCGAGATGGAGCTCAATTCCTGGCATTAGCACACAGCTACGCGAAATTGTCCGGACGATCTTTGCTAATTACCGTTACCTGGACCAAGACAAGGTAAAAAAGATCGAGGACGTCTTGGAAGATGCTCGGAAGCGCATAAGTGAGGTTATTTTTGAGCCTTAGCGGCGTGAGCCGGAATTGTATACCGTCTGACACTGTGATGCAGGAAAGAGGGAGGTTATTGACGTGAACGTGTCTTGGGTTGGTCGTGTTGCGGTTCCTTCGCCACAGTGCCTTGAATGCAAACACTTGAATCGTGAAACGCTTAAATGCCCCGCTTTTGGCGACAAGCCAATTCCGGACGACATTCAACTTAACCTTAGTGATCATCGGTACCCGTACCCGAGCGACCATGGCATACAGTTTGAGGATAGGCTTGCAGCAACTCGTTGATGCGCCTTCAGCGCTGTCTAGAAGCGATTAAGCTTGCAGGGTTTTTTGTGTTGTTCTCAGTGCTCGAAATCACGCAGTGAGCCCTGTAGCATTCAAAGCGCAGTTTTTCACTCAGGGCGTTGCGCCGAGATCCCAATAGACTATATCGCTGGGCGGTCGCAGACGTGCAGCGGGAGTAGTCTGCTTACTTAATTACTAAAAGCGTAGCTTCGTCAGGCCCTGCGGGAAGTTGGCGGTTTACGAGCTCTATGACCTCTTGTTTGGAACGTTCCATGCGCCGCAGGTCATACGCGTGCCTCATCACCGCTGCGTCGAGGGCAGCTTCAATGCGCACTGCGTGGTACTTTGTAGGCTTCTCAACGGATTCTTCAATCATTCCTCGCTCGCAAAGGCCATTGAGAGCGTTTAACACTTCTGCACGTGAGCCTTTTGTCAATTCAGCGAGTTCAACAAGCGTCTTGGCGCCACTGTTGAGCAGCGTTAAATAGAAACAAGCCTGCTTTTCGTCGATGCCAAACGTTCGCAACCGTTCTGCCAGCGCCTTCTCCACGACCTGGGAGTATCTTGCGTATGGTTTTATACGTATGGGTCGGAAGCTGCACACGAGTCGGTGCCAGCCAGTTTTATGCGCGGAATTTGGCTGCTTTCTGGGCGTAAATCGGCCCGATCTACACCACAGGCTCTTTGATATTGCACAGTGACCGCATGCCGGCTATACGCAACTCTTGTTGTGGTCGACTTTTTGCCTGCCGGGTTTTTGGAAGAACCTCGTTTCAGCTCCTGATTGTGGTCCGGCGCGGTTTGGCTCGTGAGCTTGAGGAAACGGCCTGGCTCCAGCGATCAATCACGCTGGGAAATTCAAGACAAACCGGGCGCCGCATCCTTCGTCGCTCTCCACGGTGATCGTGCCGTCGTGCAACTCGATGATACGCTTGCAGACGGCAAGGCCAAGGCCAGTACCTTTTGCCTTACTCGTAAAAAGAGGGCTGAATAGCTTATCTTTAATATCTGCGCGAATGCCGACGCCGGTGTCCTCGACGGTAATGAATACCGCTCCGTCAGAGGCGGCCGCGTTGATCGCTAGCGTTCCACCCTCGGGCATCGCTTGAAATGCATTAAGGATGAGGTTCGTAAAAACTCGTTGCATGAGCTGCGGATCGAGGCAGAGCGATAGGTCGTCAGGGATATCGGTGGTCACGTGAACCTTTTCAGGCACGTGCATGGATGTAAGCGTTAGAGTGATGAGATCGACTGCCCGGATTGTCGTTTGCTCCGGATTGAGCGGCTGTGCAAAGGCCTGCAAGTCGCCTACGATCTTGTCCATGTAGCGCACTTGTTCGTCAATGAGGTTGCAGAGTCGGTTCACGTTGTCCCAGTCTGCATATCCTCGTTTCTCTGTGGGTTTGAGCGCGCCTTTCTTCTTCTGCAAGTCAATCGCAAAGCGAATTGCTTGTAGCGGATTACGCAAATCGTGACCGACCATAGCGGCGGTTTCGCCGATCGCGGCGAGGCGTTCCACACTTTTAAGCGCTTTTTCTGCCTCGAGTCGGGCCGTGATATCGATGCCGGCACCGAGCACGCCCGCGAAGTTACCTTGGTCGTCAAAAATCGCCGTAAACATCCATTCAATCCACAAGCGGCGTCCTTCCTTTGTGACGTTCTCGCTTACCGTTTGCGTATAGCCTGTGGGTGCGTGCAGAATATCTTGTGTGAAACTGACAAATCCGGTTTCGGTAAGATCCGCTATTGGCAGGAGTGTGTCAGCTAGCTTACGTCCGACAAGCTCGGCTTCAGCATATCCGAAGAGCTGCTGTCCATATTTGTTGACGAAGGTAATATTGCCGAGTAAGTCCGTCTGCAGGATGACGCTGTTGACGCCTTGAACTAACTCCCGATATTTGTGCTCACTTCGCTCGAGCGCCGCTTCGATCCTGTTGCGCTCAGTAACGTCGGTTCCGGAACTTAGTGTGCCGACTATAGTACCCGCGGCATCTGTCAGAAGTGCGTTGTGCCACTCCATGTCGCGTTCTTCGCCACGCGTCGTCAGTACGGGGTTTTGATAGCGTTTGAACGGCGCTATCTCTCCGGCAATGATCTGTACAAATCCTTCGTGCGCCTTTTGTCGGGCACGATCCGGTACAAATTGTTCAAACCAGGATAGGCCTAGCGCCTGTTCTTGCCGTATGCCGAGGAGTTCGCACCCTTTACGATTTAGACGAGTAATCCGTCCTGCCGTGTCGAGTACAACCATCAGGACTTCCGCGGTATCAAGGTACTGCTGTGCTTGATCTCGTTCGCGCCGAACGCTTTCTTCAATCCGTTTGCGTTCCGTGACATCTCTCGCTGTTGAAATAAGCGCTTCAACTATTCCATCTTCACTGTAAATTGGCGTGAGAACGTATTCGTAATCCTTCTCGCCGTTAGGATCGACCCCGTGCAACTCGTCGGTCACCGGGCGACCGGTTGCGAACACAATGTCGCCGAGGGCAATCATGCGCTGCATCGGCTGCAGTGGCAGTCCGAGCTCCGCCCAAGTTTTGCCCACCATGTCGTGCGGCTTGAATCCCAGCGCGTGGGCTCCGGGCCGATTGACGTAGATGTAGCGGATGTTTCGGTCAAAGACGTAGATTAGATCGGCTGAAGCCGATAGGAAACCCTCGAGAGTGCGTGTCTGCTTCGCCACCTTTCCGGCGAGCAGCTCGTGCTCCTCGCGTATGCGTTGTTCGTCAGTGACATCACGGATCACGACAACAATACGCGTGACGCGCAGCTTTTCACTAACTGGGTAGATCGAGAAAACCTTACGCTTGGTGTCAATCACTGCTTCGGTTCGAATAGGCGATTTCGAAGAAATCGCTTCTTGCTTCCACGAAGCTATCAGCTTCGCTAGTTCGCTCGAAAGTACCTTGGCCACTGGTGCCCCCACCGCTTCAGAGAAGGTCGTACCGAGCCAGAGTGCCGCTGCTTGGTTAAGAGCGAGGATAACGCCTCCCTCATCGAGAACCAAAACAGAGTCAAACAGCGCGTTTAGGAGTGCATACGCAGCTGGTTCTGACTCGCTCACTGGTGTCGTGACATCATTTGAGCCTGAGTGCGTCAAATTTTCATTTTCAAGTTCGCGCATACTCTCACGCTTCTGGGAACAAAGGCGGCAATCATGCGTTAGCGTTAGGAGTTTATTAAGCTTATCGCGTAGGGAGCGGCGTTTAATGGCGGCACAACGGTGCGTAGAAGCTTCGAGTAGATGCGCGCGCCAGGTTCTGGATTCTAAATCTGCAGTCGATGCACGTATCGAATTCACGCGCTCTGTGAATGGGCGTTGTTTGTTCGTAACGGCCTTTTCGCTTTAGCCACCAAGGAGTCCGTTTCCGTGAATAAAAATTAATAGCATTAAGCGTCTGGACTATTGGGTGTACGCATGGATGACGCTGTAGATAACTTATTTGAGGCACTTTTCGCTCTTACTGACTTACGAGTGCTGCTGCGCGAGACCGCCCCATTGCACAAGTTCAATGCCAAGCAGCAGGTGCAAGCCCGCGACGCTCTCGCACGAGCAAAAACCGCGCTGAAAGAGCTTGAAGAGGAGCTTCAAGAATGAAAATCGCCGGGAACATACCGATCCGTGAAGTTGAGGAGAACTACATCAACATCCAACCGATCCAAGCCGCAGGCCGTTTGACCGCAGAGGCGATGAAGGCGCTCATTGTCTACGGCGACGGTTACTCGACGTGTGATCAGTGTCGCAAACCATTTAGACTCGACAAGATCACCAAGCCACCCATCGCTGAGTTCCACAACGATCTCGCACGGTTCCTCAGCATGGATGAAGCGCGTGTCACGCCGGGGGCACGACGTGCCTTTCAAGCCGTTAGCCTAGCACTTGTTAACAAAGGTGACACGGTTTTGGTCTCAGCGCTCGGACACTACACCGAGTTCCTCGCCGTCGAAAACGCGAAGGCCACGGTCCGTGAAGTCCCCACAAATGATGTCAATATCGTCACGGGCGACGCTGTGGCGCAAAAAATCGAAGAAGTAACGCGCGAACAAGGCAAATCGCCCGCCCTCGTCATGCTCGATCACTTCGACTACTCTCTCGCAAACGAGCACGACGTCGTAGGAGCGGCGAAGGCAGCCCATGAGTATGATATTCCCATCCTGTACAATGGCGCGTATACCGTTGGCATAAAGCCTGTTGACGGCAAGGCACTCGGCGTGGACTTCGTCGTTGGCAGCGGGCATAAGTCGATGGCGTCGCCCGCGCCGAGCGGCGTGTTGGCAACGACGAGCGAGTATGCCGACACGGTGTTCAGCACCACACAGATGATCGGCGATGTGACCGGACGGCAGTTTGGCGTGAAGGAGGTTCAGATGCTCGGCTGTACGCTTATGGGTGGCAACATCCTTGCCATGATGGCGTCTTTTCCGACGGTGAAACGTCGCGTTCAGGAGTGGGATGAGTATGTCACGAAGTCGAACTATGTTGTCGACGCGCTCCTTGGCATAACCGGGAACACGTGTGTGAGCGAGTACCCGCGCAAGCATACTTTGACTAAGGTGGACACGACCGGAAGCTTTGACATCGTAGCGCGGACTCACAAACGACGAGGCTTTTTCTTTAGCGATGAACTCAAGCAGCGAGGCATTGTTGGAGCTTTTGCCGGAGCGACGCGGGCGTGGAAGTTCAACACGTATGGCTTGAGTTGGGGCCAGACGCGCTACGTCGCAGATGCCTTCAAGGAAATCGCTCAGAAGTACGGACTGGTATAGAGATCGACGAATTCCGGTCGTCTCGGCGACACGCATGGATCACTGGGTCTACGGCTTTGCTGGCACAGAGTGCAATTTACTTTTGAACAACTCGTGCAGTTTTTCGGCGCCCACGATCTCTTTCTGGTCTAAACCCCATTCGGAAGGATATAACAGGAATGGCTTACACTGGGTACCACCCAACCCGCCGTGACTCCCGATCAACTCCTCGAATGCAGCGACCTCATCGTTGTAGGGGTCGTAGACGCTATTGACCAAAATGTCCGGTGCGTAACGAAAACCGTCAGTACGCCTCAAATGGTCAGCAGCGCGTGGGCCGAAATTAGCGAGCGGATTCTGTCCTTCACAACGGTCGTCGCGCAGATAATAAGTGCCTTTGGCGCCGACAACGATTGGCCCGTGGGCTTGCGATCGCGCCATAACAAAGCCTATCCATTCTTGGCTAACGAGTCCTGGTATTAGAAGGGGAAACGCGTCGTTGATCTGTTCGTAGCTTATACGCTCCCGCCGTTCCGTTAGGTAGACGAGGCCCAAATTGCCCGAAGCCAATACGATGACCTGCGCCTCTTCAGCAGACGTTTTCTGTCCTCGCGGTTTACGCCCGACCTGATCAACGACCGGTTTGACTTTTTGAACCACGTGCTGTTCTCGTCGAACAATGGGATCAGCTACGGCTTGGCCAAAGTGGTCTTGATTTGAGTCAAGAGCGCTGAATACTTTGATATCCTCGCCAATAAGTTTCGTGACGAGGCTTTCGAGGTCGAATCCACACCGCTGCTTGAAGGTTGCTCCGTTCGCCTGTCCGTGATCAGAGAGCACAACAAAATGGTAAGGCCGCGGAGCATAGCTTGTCGCATTTTCAAGCCGGTGAAACTGCTTGTCTAACTGTTTGAGCGCGCGAAACGAGGTGCTGTCGGTGATGCCATTGTGATGGGCTATTTCGTCGTAGGCTACGTAGGTCGCATAGGCTACGTCGACGCGCCCCGCAATAAGGTCGCCTACTAACGTATCGGTGGTAATCTCGCGCAGAAAAACGTTGGCACCGGCGCGGGTCAGATAATAGATGAACAGCCCCTTACGCAAGCGCGGCCTGACGTTTAAGACCATTTGTCGCACGCGACCGAAGAACTCTTCGATAACGTCCCAAATAAACAGCGCGATAATGCGCGGAAAGTTAGAGGGATTCGAGTAGAAATAATACCATGATTTCGTGTAGAAGCGCTTCATATCTTTGAGCCGGCTGTAGGTGAAAATACTATCCTCGGCGTCTCCGGAAAAGAGGTTTGAGCGACTCGCGCCGTTGATCGCTAAAAGTCCTTGCCCATTCGAGATGCGCGCTTCGATCTGAGGCGCGTCAGATAGGCCCGTGGATACCATGATCTTGTTGTTGTGTTCTTTCTCCACCCAGCGAAAAGCAGGAAGATCTTTGTTTTTCCCGTGCAAGATGCCCGCTTGGCTTGCGCCGGTCTGACTCGACAAGTCGGTTTCCCACGAGGCAATCTTGTGGCTTCCTCGTTCCAGCCAGCTGGCGAGCGTCGGTACGTATCCCTCGGCGACGGCTTTGCGCAGCACTGATTCTGCAAGGCCGTCGATCTCTAGGAAAATAGTGCCAGCTGTGTCTGTCTGCATCGAGCCCCTCGCGTTTTTGACCTCTCTTCTCAAGACGTTTCGGTAGTACCAGGCATCATCATCGCTCGTCATGAGGCTCGCGAGAACGACATTTATTGCTGCCAACCCGATCGGCGTCAAAATGAGCGCTCCCAGCCCTTCGACAGTTACACCGGAGACGAACTTGCTCGTGAGCCATATCAATAACGCGTTTAGCAGCAGCGCTCCTACGCCGAAGGTGTACGCGAGGAACGGAAGCGTGAATCGGGAGAGAATTGGCCATAGGATCGCATTAGCAATGCCTAGCGCCGCCACGAAGGTCAGTGCCGTAGCAAAGCTGTTGACGCTCAGTCCGGGAATGAAGTATATTAGGAGGAGGAGACCAACGGCCTCGCCGATCCAAATCATCAACGTTCGATAGATGTAGCGCAAATAGGTCCGTGGCTTTCTATCCACTATGAACTCTCCGGGCTCACCAAGGTAAAAACTGTGATTTCCGGCGGGCAATTAATCCGTATCCAGAACACGTTGGTTCCAAGACCACGAGTCGTATAGTGGACCATTTCGCCGATTCGATACCGACCAAGCGGATATTTCTTGGCGTGTGGGCCCCGGACAAGCGTCCCGATGCCAGGGAAGATCAGCTGGCCCCCGTGCGAATGCCCTGAGATCTGCAGGCTAAATCGCCCAGTGGTCGCGCTCACGTCAGCAAAGTCTGGCTCGTGGGCCAACAGGATTGCTGGGCCCGCCGGCGGAAGCTTGGCAAGCACGACGTCCAAGCGATGTTTATGGAGGGTAACGCTATCGACGCCGGCGATGTATAACGCTGCATCTCCTCGATGCACGGTGTGAACGTCGTTGCTTAAATCGATGATACCGCTGCGCCGCAGTATCTCTCGAACGGTTGCTTCGCCGACCCAGTGGTCGTGATTCCCGAGAACCGCGACGCTCACGTCTTTAGGGCTGAGTTTATTCAGTGACGCAGCCATCTCCGCTGAAAGTCGATCAACCTCGTAAGAGAAGAGATCGCCAATAATGGCGACCAAGTCAGGATGCTGCTGGTTGATCAGGCCAACAACGCCGTCCAAACGTTTTGGGGTGAGCCATTGGCCTAAATGAATATCTGCAATGCTCGCGATCTTGTAGCCGTGGAACGCGGGGCTCAAGTCCGGAATGGTCACGCACACCTGCTCGATCTGAAAGGCACTAGGCTCGAACTGATCGCTTCCTATTTTTTCTGACAACGTCGCCATTGCCAATTGTAGGTTCCGCCTGAAAGCGCGATGTCGTATATGGCGCGGCTTCTTCATCCTCCTCCTCGCTCTACTCGCCGTGCGTCGACGACGACCTCTTTATCGCCGAGTCTCATGTGACAAGGGCATTTTAAGGTTTTTTGGTGCGTTGGCGATCCCACAAACGGATATGGTTGAGAAAAAAGAAGAAATGAGATTGGACTCAGTAGACTGAGTTCAACCTCGCGGTTTTCGTCTTGCGAGAGATTGTTTTTAGATCCGCCGGGTTC
>JBAULJ010000293.1:0-16540 GCA_049578125.1 Halobacteriota archaeon | reverse complement strand
GTTGGAGGGGCGTTACGGGCAGACTGTAGGGAAGATGGCCGTGAAAATCAAAGTCGTCCGCGAAGCAGACTACGCGTCCATCGATTACTCAGAAGCCGCGGTTCGTACGGTTCTGCGGTTTCTCGATGAGATTCCTTTCATAATCCTCTATTTGCTCGGGGCATGCCTTATATGGTCCTCTGAAGAGAAACAGCGCTTGGGAGATCGCGTCGCACATACGGTAGTTGTGCCTGCTTGAGGGGACGGAACCTCCTTCTTTTTTGACTCTTTGGATAGTGGAACCCAAGCTCATCATTCTGGCTCGCGGCTGCTAGCGCTGCTTAGACGTTACTTATGCTTTCAACAGTTCGAAGCGCGTAGCAGGAAGCGCGGCTGAGTCTAGCAATACTTACCCCTCTACATCGCGTAGTGACAAAATCAAACCACTAAGGACATGATTCGTCGAAAATCGCAAGAAAAGACTAAAAGGAATGCTCGCTCTATAGCTTAACAAGAGCAAAGGAGGTTAAACACGTGGACGAAGACAAATGTGCACTATGTGGCACTCCCGCCTCCCCTGGCGCTGAGTATTGCGTGGCCTGCGGCGAGGCATTTACGCGCAAAAAGTCACCTACTGGGCAGCAGCCCCAAGGCACCCCAACATATACCCCCTCGCCAGGAGTCGACGCACCGACAGCTTTTGCTACAGCACCGCCATACCAAGGCGTCGCGATCCGCTTTGTTGCGCAGCTTGTTGACGTAATTATCCTCGGAGTCGTTTTTTGGATACTTGGCTTCACGGGCGCTGGTACCATCACCGTTGATGCGGCGACATCGCAGGTTTCAATAAGCCCGTTCTTGGGGCTACTTATCTTGATCGACGTCATTATTGCATTCCTCTACTTGACGATACTCGAAGGACGCAACGGGCAAACCGTCGGAAAGATGCTCGTGAAGATCAAAGTCGTAAAACAGGCTGACAACTCACCGATTAGCTACGGTGAGGCTGCAGTGCGGACGATACTGCGCATCATCGACTTGATCCCGTTCTTTGCTCCATATCTGCTTGCAGCGGTTCTTATTTGGTCATCTGAAAACAAGCAGCGTTTAGGAGATCGAGTGGCACACACCGTCGTCGTGCAATCGTAAGCCTAGCGTTGGTGAGCCTATGCCAGCGTGGATGAGCACGACGCGCGATCGATTGCGGTGCGTTATTTCGACGGATCTTGCCGTAAGCGCTGCTGCTGACCACGCGTCGTGATAGTGAGCAGCCGCTTGATTTGCAGAGCGCGTAAAGCGGGAGCTTTGCTAGTTGCCGCCTAGCTACGGCAACAAGATGCTAAGCCAGCTATGCGGCGGCAGCAATGTTGGTGGCGACTCAAATGGAGTGACTTATCTATGTTCGGTTCGTAGGTAGAGCACCATTGCAGGAGGTACCATGAAGGTTTTAGGCGGTCCCGCTTCGCAACTGCTCGGTTCACGGGTTGCACGAGAGATTGGGTGCGAACTGGTCATCGTTGAATTCAAGCAGTTTCCAGATGGAGAACTGTATTTGCGCGTTGCTGAAGAACTAGACGGCGACACGCTCGTCGTACAGAGCACCACTACCAATGATAATATTATCTACCTTCTGCAGCTCATCGATGCGGCCTCGGACGGCTATTTAAGGGTGGCCATTCCGTATTTTGGCTATGCCCGGCAAGACAAGCGATTTAAGCTCGGAGAACCGATCAGTGCCCGCGCCGTTGCGCAAGCGATCGACGCGGACGAAATCTACGTGGTCAACATCCACGATCCCGCCTCTCTCGATTATTTTCAGCTCAGAAGCGGCAAAAAAGCGGTGAATCTCTCCGCAGCGCGTCTTATCGGCACGCATTTGAAGAGCATGGAGTTCACGTCGCCGCTGCTGATAGCCCCGGACGAGGGCGCCACTGCGTTAGTAAGCAACGTTTCTCAGGCTATGGGTTGCGAGTTCGACGTTCTGGTAAAGAAGCGGGTCACGTCCGAGCACGTCGAAATACAACCAAAGACCGTGGACGTTGACGCGCGCGAGATCATCGTCGTTGACGACATGATTTCGACGGGGGGCACCATGGCCGAGGCCATCAAGCTTTTGCGGGGACAGGGAGCGCGGCAGGTGCACGTCGCGTGCATCCATCCCGTCCTCTCTTTAAACGCGCGGCTTCGCTTGTACCGCGCAGGAGTCGATAGCATCATAGCGACCGACACTATCGAAAAAGCCGAGAGCGTCATCAGTGTCGCACCGTTAATAAAGGACGGCATAGAAGGACGCTAGCGAGGTCGAAGCGCATCCTGTACGATCTGTCCGTGGTCAAACGCCAGCGGAGGCAACTTCGCGATATCCCAAAGCATCGCTTTCTCCGCGTCAGAATCGCCAGCTAACACACCCCCGACGATCGTAGCTGTAAATGCGACGGACACGACATGTCCACGCGGGTCACGACGTGGGTCTGAATAGACCCCGACGAGGGATGTTATCTCGACGACGAGTCCGGTCTCCTCGAGGACCTCCCTCCGGAGCGCAGCTTCAACGGTCTCGCCGTATTCTACAAATCCGCCGGGCAGTGCGTATTGTCCTCGAAACGGCTCTCCCTTCCGCTGAATCAATACAATTTCGCCATCTTTAACGATGACCGCGTCAACGGTGAGCGCGGGGTTTTTCTGCATCAGGTGCATGGTGCGCGGTTCGCTACTTGAGATTGCCGCTTGACTGCGAAAGCCTGCGGCGTGTTAGCAAGAGCCTGCAAGTGTGCTGTGTCCCCTACCGCAAAAGCTATTCAGCTCACCTACCAAGTACACCCGATGTACGACGTTTATGCGATACGGAAGGATTTCCCAGTTTTACATCACGTCATTTATCTCGATAACGCTTCCACGAGCCAAACGCCAAAGCCCGCGGTTGAGGCGATAAACGAGTACTTCTTCACCTACGCAGGCAACTATGGAAGGGGCGCGCATCGCCTGGCCCAGCAGACGACCGAGCACTACGAAAGCGCCCGCGAAACGGTGGCTGAATTTTTCTCGTGCGAGCCCGGGAACGTTATTTTCACCAAGAACACGACGGAAAGCATCAACATCGTCGCGCACGGTCAAGAGTGGGCGCCCGGAGACCACGTTATAACGTCAAAGATCGAGCATCATTCGAATTACCTGCCGTGGCTCTCTCTCCGCACGCAAGGCGTCGTACTAGACCTGGTTGAATCGAATAAAGAAGGCGTCATCGATCCAGCCCGGATTGAAACGGCAATCACAGACAGCACCAAACTGATCACAATCTCTCACGTTTCAAACGTCTTTGGCTCTGTCCAGGACATAAGCCGTATCATCAAGATTGGGCGCAAAAACGACATACCGGTGCTGATAGATGCAGCCCAGTCCGCCGGCCACATGCGTTTGTCCGAAAAAGACTTGCGCTGCGACTACCTCGCGGTGCCGGGCCACAAGGGGCTGCTCGGCCCCCAAGGGACAGGCATCTTGATCCTGCGTGATCCTACGGGGCTGCGGCCGACCACGTTGGGTGGCGGCGCGGTTGAATGGGTGCGCGGTTGCGAATATGAACTGCTCGAACCTCCTGCCCGTTTCGAAGCAGGCACCCCAAATATGCCAGGCGTTATCGGCCTCGGGCGCGCCGTCGAATACGTGACTGCACTTGGCGTTGCGAACGTCGAAAAACACGTTGCGATGCTAGCGAGAGTCGCCGCCCAAAAACTCGCCGACATCGACACTGTGACGGTCTATGGGCCAAAGGACCGCGCGGCGGTGGTTCCCTTTAACGTCGGCGAGCTGAACCCGCACGACGTTTCGATGATCCTCGATGAGACGAGCAAGATTTGCACGAGGAGTGGGTACCACTGTGCCATGCCCGCCTTGGAGTTTCTTGGCATCAATGGAACCGTACGGGCGTCATTCGGGGCGTATAATACGGCGGAAGAGGTCGAGGCGTTGGCGGAATCGGTGAGTCTGATCGCGACCTCGTTTATTTAGTCCTGTGCACGCAGTTCAAGGCTGAAATCTAACCACGGCGACGAGTGAGTTAGGTAACCGAGAGAGAGGACGTCGACTCCAGTAGCGGCGTACTCCCTGACGTTTTCAGGCCTGATACCGCCAGACGCCTCAAGCAATACGTTACCGCGTAGGCCCAACTCCTTCAGCTTACTGATTGCCGCTGTGATCTCGTCGACGCCCATGTTGTCGAGCATAATGATGTCTGCTCCAAGCCGCGCTGCTTTAACGCACTGGTCGACGGACTCGACTTCGATCTCCACTTTCTTGGTGAAGAACGCTTTTTTCTGCAACGCGTCTTCCATAGACATTACTTGCAGGTGGTTGTCCTTGAACAGATACGACTCCGAGAGGGTGTAGCGGTGCGGGTCTCCTCCGCCGATCGCGACGGCCTTTTTCTCATAAAGCCGAAAGCCCGGCGTCGTCTTGCGGCTCGCGGCGATCGTTACGCTGCCAGCGGCTTGCACACAACGGCGCGTAGCAGTGGCGATCCCACTCATACTGCACAGGAAGTTAAGAGCGACCCGTTCAGTGACGAGGATATCCTTGACGCGCCCTACGACGTGCATGATCGTATCCCCCTTTTTTATGGCGTCTCCGTCGCAGCACAGCGGCGCCGTGATAAGATTGTAGTACGTGAAGATGCTTTCTGCCTCTGACAACCCTCCTACGATGCCGTCTTCGTGCGCGATGATGTCCGCAGACCCGTCGATGTCAGGTAGGAGAGCGGTCGTTATGTCGCCAAATCCTTCATCCTCAGCTAAAAACCTCTCAATATCGCGTGAATTCAAAGGATCACCATACACTTTTCTATCTTAACTACCTTAAAGGATTTCAATATGATCATTGGAATCGTTGGATGCGGCGTCATAGGAAGCGAAATTTGTCACGCGTTGAGCGCTGACGGCTTCCAGGGTGAACTGCTCTTGATGGATAGGCACCTTGACCGCGCGCAGCATCTGGCAGATGTGAGCGCCGCCGCAACTGCCGTCGTATCGCTGCAACAGATCATCGACAGCTCTGATCTCGTCGTGGAATGTGCTTCCGTCCAGGCAGCGCGCGATATCGCGCTCAGCGTGTTAACCAAGGGCAAGGATCTGATGCTACTCAGTATCGGCGCGCTTGTTGACGCAGACTTTCGCCAAAGGGTGTATGCCGCGGCGCGTGCAAACGAGGGCTGCCTGTACATCCCTTCAGGCGCCATCGGGGGTATTGATGCACTCCTTGCGGCATCGCAGGGAGCGATCAAGCGGGTCACGCTCACGACCACCAAGCCTTCTGCAGGCCTTGAAACCGCGCCTTACGTAGTAAACAACGACACGAATCTAACCCGCCCCGGACTCATATTCGAAGGAACCGCCGAAGAGGCGATTGAAGGGTTCCCGCAGAACATTAACGTCTCGGCGACCCTCGCGTTGGCGGGAGTTGGATTTGATCGGACGATCGTTCGCATCGCGGTCGATCCTACGTTCACTCGAAACGTGCACGTAGTCGACGTTGAAGGGGATTTTGGAACGTTTACCGCCCGATTTGACAACGTTCCGACCGAAAATGAGCGCACGAGCAAACTCGCCGCGTACTCGGCGGTCGCGACACTGAAGAAAATCGCTGATGTGGTTAAGCTTGGGACGTGAGAGTCCACTCCGATTGAACGGGAATCTGGTTTGCCGGGCCTATGCGAGCACGAATCTATGCATACGTCGCTGAGATACGACCTTTGAACTGCTTGATGGCCGCATTTGCCGCGCTCATCGGCATCTTTGTGAGCAAGGCGACGCTTGCCTCCGGAATCATCGGTCCCACCCTTCTGGCGTTTGTCGTCGTTTTTCTCGTGACCGCAGGCGGCAACGTCATCAACGATTACTATGACGTCGCTATTGACCAGGTCAACAAGCCTCGTCGTGCCCTCCCAAGCGGACGGATCACGCGGCAGGCTGCTCTATTCTACGCGCTCGCGCTTTTGCTGCTCGGCGTTGTAGCCTCAGTGTTTATAAACCCCATGTGTTTCGGGCTTGCCACGTTGAACGCAGCGCTCTTGGTACTTTATTCGTGGAAGCTGAAGCGGTCCGCGCTCATCGGCAACTTGTTAGTCGGCTACCTGACAGGGTCAGTCTTTCTCTTTGGGGGGGCAGCTGTATCCACCATTTTCATTCCGGGGGTGCTCTTTTTAAGCGCGACGTTAGCAATTACCTCGCGCGAAATCGTCAAAGATGTCGAAGACCTGACAGGAGATAAGCGAGCGGGGGCGTCGACGTTGCCCATTCGGTACGGGCCCACCGCTTCGCTCACAGCGGCTGCTTTGTTTATGCTTGCTGCCGTCGCTATCAGCCCGCTTCCTTTCATCATCTCTGCGTTAGGTTATGCGTACCTCGGAATCGTCTTGGTCGCTGACGCGGTCCTCTTGTACGGCGTCGTGCTGTCGTGGAGAGCTCCTTCAACGGCATCGAGTCTCATCAAGTATGGGATGCTCGTTGTCTTGGTCGCCTATATCATCGGCGGGATCTGAGCCGAAACAAAAGGAACCAAAAGGTAAATAGCTCTTCAGCTGAACCTACGTTGCCCCTGTTAGACCGGTGTCCTTGCGACGGGGTTGTTAGGGATCATGAAAGCGGATGATACGGCACGCGCGATTCGAAAACACGTGAAAAGCAACACGTACATCATAAAGAACGACGCCTTTTTTGAAAAGAACGTGCACGTGAGTGGCAATCTTATTACCGGCACGCACGTCGGTTTTTGGGCGGATCTTATCGTGGAAGGGGCACTCAGTCTGGGTAACAGGTCGACCGTGCGTGGGAACGTGAGGGCCGAAAGTGCCTTTATAGGCAACGACGCTGAGATCGGGGGCATATTAACGACGATCGATGATTCTACCCTTTTAGAAGGCGCTCGCCTTCGGGAAGTAGATAGCGGCGGAAGCGTCACGATCAAGCCTGACGCGGTGATTGACCGGATCATCGCAGAAGGAAACGTAGAGATAAGCGGTAAGGCGAGCATCGGCTTCATCTCGACCAAAGGCAAAGTCATTGTGCGAAAGGCGTAGAAGACCCTGCTAGGCAAAGCGCGAGGGTGAAAGCTACCATACAGTTTCGTAGCGAGTTTACGTATCGTAAAGCTTGAAACCGTAGTCGCCGCTTTTGACCATAGCGGTGAGCACCGCTTGGCCAAACGAAACCCCTCCGTCTCCCCGAGGGACCTTTGTGTTGGTAAAGAGGATGAAGCCGTGCGCGTCGCACACAGCGTCTACGGTCTTAACGATCGCCTTGTTGTAAGCGACGCCCCCCGACAATCCTACATTCTTTGTTCCCGCCGCTTCTGCTGCTTCCACGGCGATTGTCGCGATGCCTCGCGCAAGCGTAGCTTGGGCCGAGGCGGCAAGGTTTTTGGTGCTTTTGTGCTCCTCTTTCGCGTGGACCACCTCAGCGAGTAGCGGTCGCGTGTCGAGGACCTGTCGTCCACGGAAGGTCGCCATTTCGAGGGGCAACGCGACGTCCGGATGTCCGTAATGTGCAACGCCCTCCAACGTCATTGCGGGTTCGCCATCATACGTCCTTTTTTGGCACACGCCCAACGCTGAGGAAACTGCGTCAAGCACTCGCCCCGTACTAGAGGTTATCGGCACGTTCACGCTTCGTTCAATTTGCTCGAGGAGAATCGACGATTCGAGCGCACTGAGACCTAACGAGGTGAGCGTCGCGGCGAGCTTGCGGTCTTCGTAGATGCCGTGAAGGATGCCGGCGACCATTCGTACGGGATACCTTGTGGCCAAATCTCCGCCCGGCATGGGGACGGGCATGAGACTGCCAATTCGTTCAAGTCTCGGCGAAAATACCTCCCCACCCCAGATCGTGCCGTCGTACCCGTAGCCGATGCCATCAATGGCGATGCCTATGAGGTCTTTGGGCGCTCCTTCACCAATGAGCGAAGCAATGTGCGCGTGGTGGTGCTGAACGGCGTATGTCTCTCCGAGCTCGGCAGCGAGGCGCGTTGAACGCAACGTCGGATGATAGTCATGCGCGATGACACTTACGTCGACACCGCTCATGGAGACGAGATTGTGGACCGAGGCTTCGAGGTAATCGAAGGTCTTCGGCTTGTCGATGTTGCCCACGTGTTGGCTGACGTAGCATCGCCCGTCTTTGTAGGTCGTCACCGTCGCGTTCATCTCAGCCCCTAGCGCGAGAACGTTCTTATCGTATTGTACAGGAACTGGAATAGAGGTGGGGGCGTAGCCGCGCGACATCCTGATAAACGCTGGCTGGTCGAGCACTCGCAATACCGAGTCGTCACAGCGGTTGACGATGCGCCGATCGTGCAGTAGGAAGAAATCGGCTTTTTGACGCAAGTTCGCAAGCGCGTCATCGATAGCGATAATCATCGGTTCGCCCGGCGTATTTGCGCTCGTCATAATAAGCGGTTGATCCACTATGTCAAAGAGCAGGTGGTGCAGGCCGCTGTAGGGCAGCATTACGCCCATATTATGGAGATTCGAGACTTCGCCGAACTTGCCTTCATAGCGCTTGTCGAGCACCATTATAGGCCGTTTGTTTGAGGTGAGAAGGGCGCGTTCTGCTTTGTTCACGTGGAGATTGTCATCCACCCACGCTTCGTTCGGCGCCATAATCGCAAGGGGTTGTGTCTGTCTGCGTAGACGTCGCTTGAGTTCGACGGCAGAATCGAAGATGCACGCGAGATGAAAGCCGCCAACCCCCTTTATTGCCAAAACGTGGCCCGCAAGCAATAATCGTCCGGCTGTGCGGATCGGCTCATCCATGCGTTTCAAATTAGTATCGAGCAGCGCTAGTGTCGGGCCGCAGCGTTCACACGCGATGGTTTGAGCGTGGTGCCGTCGGTCGTGCGGGTTGCGGTACTCCTGCGCGCATTCAGAGCACATCGGAAAGTCCACCATTGAAGTCGTCTCACGGTCGTATGGGAGTCGCTCGGTGACGGTGAATCGTGGGCCGCAGTTGACGCACGAGGTGGCCCAGTACTCTTCGTACCGGCTGCTCTCTCTCAAGTCGCGGAGACAGTCGTCACAGGTGGCGATGTCCGGCGACGTGAAGCCAAACTCGCCCTCACCACTTGACGTAATCGTAAACTCGGTGTATCCGCGCGGGCGGTGCCACTCAACCTGCACATCATCGATGCGCGATATGGGCGGACCTTGTTTAAGAAACGCGATGAACCTAACGATAGCGGCGTGTGATCCCTCAACGTCGACGTCGACGTGCGCGCCCAGGTTCTTGACGTAGCCGGTCAGTCGCAGCTCGACGGCGTGCTTGTAAACGAAGGGCCGAAAGCCGACCCCTTGCACAACGCCCTTCACGCGGATTTTCGCTCGTTTGCGCTCATTCGGTCGTGTTCCCATAGCAATCAAATTGCCGCAATTCGTGTTGCATTCTATGAACGCGCTCCTAACTAATGTCTATTCCGGAGCTCAAAAGGTTTAATTACTTTTGAAGCGTTCTACAATGCGAGGTAGTCACATGAACAATAGGACCCGCATCGTCAATGACCCGGCTGATCTAGTCCCGCTCTTGCAAGTTTTTAAGTCTGACTCCCACAAGAGGGTCTTTAGTTCACTACTCAACGGGTGGCGAACTGAGGACGAGCTCAAAGAGATGTTGCAGGAAGATATCTATTATAGTCTTGATATGCTCAAGAAAACCGGTCTCGTCGAGAGCAAGTGGCGCATGCCCGAGCCAGGACACACGCCGCAGGTTGAGTACCACACCTGTTACTCGAAGCTTCGCGCCGACTTTCAGTGTTCCATCTCTGACATCTGCGACCTTATTCGTATCGCGATCACTGATGATGAGGCCCTACGCGACGTCGCAGACGCGATGGAATTCGAGGTAAAAAATGGCAACAGTTCCGTGCAAAACCTTTCGCGCACGTTGAACCAGAGTCCGACTTTCCTCAGGGGCATCGCCAAGCGATCACAGAATCTCGTGGTCAAGGGTCATCGATTTGAGCTGTCAAAAAGATAGTCTTTTTTTGCGCCGATGAAGAAAGGAAAGAGCACCAAGATGCAGGTGCTTGTAGAAGTAGCAGCGCTCCAGCCCAAAATTAGGCAAAAAGAAGTTGCTGACAGGGTCGGGGTAACTCCTCAAGCGGTCTCCGAATATCTCAAGGACCTTGTGACGGATGGCTTCGTGAAGTTCAATAAGCGCGGACAATACGAGGTCACCAAGGCGGGCATTGAGCTTATCATTGAGTGGACAAACGAGCTTAACGATTACATACGGTACATCACGGAAGACATTGTGGGAAAGGTGACCGTTTGGACGGCTATCGCGGAAGAGGACGTCAGCAGCGGGACCAGCGTCGGACTGAGGATGCGCGATGGGATTCTGTACGCGTTTCATTCAAATAGCAAGACCTTGCGTGCACGCGGCACGACGATAGGCGATGCGCGCAAAGGGGATGACGTTGGGGTGGAGCATTTGAGTGGGATTATCCCGATGGACCGTGTCCACGTGACGATCGCAATAGTCCCGCGGGTGCAACGCGGTGGGTCAGCAGCCGTGGACCTCGAAGCGCTCAGGCAGGTAGTGGCTAATAAGCCCGTCGCGGTTCTGGGCTTGGAAGCGCTCGTTTCCGTAAAAAAGGTGGGCATATCTCCGCTGATCCAATATGCTGCTGCAGAGGGCGTCATTGAAGCTGCTTTTCGGGGACTCTCAACGGTAGTGGTCGCAGTTGAAGAGGCAGTGCCGTCTCTGATCGCGGAGCTCATGGCCCGCGATATTTCCTATGAATCGGTCGATCTTAGCACAGGAAACCAATAGATGGCTCATTTGATCGCCCAAGCGCGGCGCTCTAACGTCAGGCTTTTTTCGGCCGAGCCCGCACAGTGTACCTTAGACGCAACGTTGACGCTCAGTGACACCTCCAAGGGCCCAAGGCCGAAGCGATTTATGGTTATCCAGGGCGGGAAAGAGCTTCCTAAGAGGCCAGCTGAGGTCATCGGGATTTTGCGGCAGCACAACGTGACGCTTGCGGAGCGTGACCGCTCCACGCTAGGCGAGCAGAAGGTGTTTGAGGACCTCATCGCGTTCTTCGAGGCGTACCAGATTTCCTACGACCGGGTGCGTGTCTGTGGGTTTTGCATCGGAAAGCGACGATACAAGCCGATCAACGCCAATTTTGTTCGCCACGACGGGGAGCGCATATGCATGGACTGCGCCCAAACAGAACTGCGAAGAGAACTCAGTTTTCGGGGCTTTGTGCGCTATAATCACTTCTACGCGCTTCTTAACAAAGTGCGCGATCTCGACCGCGTCATCCGTTTCCTCGGTTCCGGCGTTGATCCTGAATTGACGCGATATGACGTGCTCTCGAGGCGAGTCGAGAGCTACCCGAGCATCGCGATCGACGAGCTCGACGCAGACGATAGGCTGAAGTTGCTGCTTAAGAAACGTCTATCAGAGTTGCTTCCCGTCCAATCAATGGCGGTGGAGCGAGGGCTTTTCAAGGGCAAGGATCTGCTCGTAGTATCTGCAACGGCAACGGGAAAGACGCTCATTGGAGAGCTAGCGGGCGTTAACAACCTCCTCAGCGGCAAGGGAAAACTGTTGTTCGTCGTTCCACTTGTCGCCCTTGCAAATCAGAAGCACAGTGAGTTCGACGCGCGCTACCGCGACCTCGGCCTGAACGCTAGCATAAGGATCGGCGGCAGCAGGATTCGGACGCGCGACTGGACACGAGTGGCCCTCGACTATTCAGCCGATATTCTCGTGGGAACGTACGAGGGAATCGATCAGGTGCTCCGCACGAACAATGCTGAGCTCCTCGGCGATATCGGGACAATCGTGGTCGATGAGGTGCACATGCTGGAAGACGAAGAACGTGGAAGTCGCCTTGACGGGCTCATTTCGCGGCTTAAGACGTTAGCCCCGCAATCACAACGCATCTACCTTTCAGCAACTGTCGGTAACCCTCACGTACTCGCCCGTGAGCTCGGTGCGGAGCTCGTCGAGTACGCTGAGCGTCCGGTGCCCATTGAGCGTCACCTCATTTTCGCAAATGAGCGCGACAAGCTGGCCATCATTAACAAGCTTGTCAGATATGAGATCAGAAGGACCTCGAGCAAGGGTTATAAAGGCCAGTCGATCGTTTTTACCAACTCCCGGGCGCGCTGTCATAGGATATCCAAAGCGCTGTCTGCAAAGAGTGCCCCGTATCACGGAGGCCTCGCATATGGCGAACGAAAGAAGGTCGA
The DNA here is from genome assembly GCA_049578125.1 of Halobacteriota archaeon. Lineage (GTDB taxonomy): Archaea > Halobacteriota > Bog-38 > Methanoflorentales > Methanoflorentaceae > Methanoflorens. The sequence continues at coordinate 4,317 of JBAULJ010000293.1, read as the reverse complement.
AACGAACTTTGCCAACGGCGCCGTAGACGTCGTCGTAACTACCGCGGCACTCGGGGCAGGCGTCGATTTTCCCGCATCGCAAGTCATATTTGAATCCCTGGCGATGGGCATCAACTGGCTGACCGTGCAAGAGTTCCATCAGATGCTCGGTCGAGCAGGGAGGCCTGATTATCACGACGTCGGCAAGGTAGTGCTGCTCGCTGAACCCGAAAAGAAATTTAGGGGGTCGGAGACGGAGGATCAGGTTGCGATCAAATTGCTCTCAAGCTCTGTTGAGGGCGTCGATATCGCTTACGATGACGACGAGCAAGCGGAGCAGGCACTCGCGAACCTCACTTTTGGCCGACCTGTCAAGATGCTCGCCCCTTACGACGTTAACGTTCATCTGGACCGGCTCAAACGTTTGGGCTTTGTTTCCGATGACGGTCGAGCGACGAAGCTCGGATACGTCGTCTCTGGTGATTTCCTTACCATTGCTGAAGCGGTTCAACTGGTTGAGTCTGTGAAGAAGGGCGAATCTCCGTTTGATATCTTGCTCAAACTCCACGTTTTTACCACAGTGTACCTCAACGATGTTCAGCGCTTCGCGCAGGCGCTCGGCGTAAACGTGTCGCCCAACGTATTCAGCGGAGGAAATCTTGAGATGCTCTTTTCAGGAAGCGGCGATGAGCTGACGTATCTCGACCAGAAAGCGCTTGAAAGCGTCCTTGCTTTTTCAATCGCCTTTGTCGATTGCGACTGCAAGGAGTCGCCATTTTGTGGGTGTCCTGAACGGAGCTTCTCGAGGTGGGTCATCGAGCAGCGTGTGAGTGGACTCGATCCCGCCGACATCGTTGAACGGATGTCAGCGTTTGGCGTTCACGCGTATTCTGGTGACGTACTCAACTATCTCGATCAAGCGGTGCGCTTGATGGAATCCATTGAAGCAATGGCCACGATTTTGCATAAAAAGGACATTGCGCGTCAAGCTCTTCTGATCAAGTCGCAGCTCGAAGGCTAGCCGTCACGTGGTATACTGGGCGTTAAGGCGCACGTAGTCGTCCGTAAGATCGCAGCCCCAGGCAGTGGCCGAGGCAGCGCCCACGGCCAAATCGATTCGGATAGAGATCTCAGCGCTTTTCATTATCGCTGCAAGCGCGTCTTCTTCGAATTTGCCGGCCTTTGCAGTGCGTATGAGCCCGTTTTGGAGCAACACAACAGGCGCGCGTTTTCCATCTGACAGCGACAAAGAGAGAAGTGAGGGGTCCACGAACGCTTCTGAATAGCCGACAGCGGCAACGATCCTGCCCCAGTTCGGATCTGCCCCAAAAAGCGCGGTTTTTACGAGTGGCGACCGCACGACCGCCTTTGCCGCCTTCACCGCATCTTCGTGATTTCGTGCCCCAGTAACGGTTACTTCCATCATTTTTGAGGCGCCTTCGCCATCGCGCGCGATCATTTTTGCAAGCGCAACACACACAAAGTTCAGCGCGTTTTGAAACTCATTCATTTCAATGGTTACAGCGCTCTCGCCTGTCGCTATCAGAAGGACGCTATCGTTCGTGCTTGTATCGCCGTCGACAACGACCATGTTAAAGCTAATGTCGGCTGCTTGCTTCAGGCATTCCTGCAACATTTCAGCGCTGAGCCGCGCGTCTGTGTAGACGAAGGCGAGCATCGTGCAAAGCTTCGGTTCGATCATTCCCGCTCCCTTTGCTATGCCGCCTATTCTGACGTCGTCGACCTCGACAGCAATGTGCTTCGGCGTGGAATCAGTTGTCATTATTGCTCTTGCTGCTGCGAGACTGCCCTCTGCTGTCTCAGTTAACGTTAGCAGAAGGTTTTCGAGCTTCGAATCGATCCAGTCCCTGTTGAGCGGAGTCCCTATGACGCCCGTTGAGGCAACCGCGACTTGCGGAGCGCGAATGTGCAAGCGTTGCGCGAGCGATTCGGCGACGCTTTTGGCATCGTATATGCCTTCTGGTCCGGTAAAAGCGTTCGCGCTTCCGCTGTTTGCGATGACCGCGAGGATTTCATGACTCTGTGCGAGGTGTTCGCGTGTGACGATTACGGGAGCTGCCGTGACTTTATTGGTAGTAAACACCCCTGCCGCTTGTCCGCCGCCGGTGATTAGCGCAACGCCGTTTCTGCCCTCCTTGACACCGGAGGCTTTGACCCCACGCACCGCGCAGACGCCTCCTTCTACGACGTGCATTAACTGCCCTCAGCAATCCCTTTTATTATATCGCCGCGCGTGACGATTCCGATCAATTTGCCCGCCTCATCAACGACAGGAAGTCGATTGATCTTGTGCCTCGTCATGTGCTCGGTGGCAGTTTCGATATCAGCGTCGCCGTTAATAGTATGAACCGGCCTCGTCATGACACGATCGACCTTCCACTCGCCGACGTCTTCGCTCACCGAGTCTCTCAGTTCCAGGCGCTCAATGATTTCGCGTACTGGTACCTCGATGATCTCGAGCGGGCTTGGCAGCCAGTAGCCGGTGTGTTCCGGTATTTCGAGCAGGGAGAGTATGTCGTTCTCCGTGACGATGCCGACAAGATCTCTGTCAGTCTCCACTGGTACGCCGCTTATGTTGTTTTCCCGCAACAGCTTGATACATTCTCGCACCGTCGTGTCGGGCTTCACCGTTATGACGTTTGGATTCATGACATCTATGACTTTCATATGCTACCTCAGAGCGATAGTGCAGGAGACCACAGCCCCGTTGTTTCATCGAGGCCGAACATGAGATTCATATTCTGGATGGCTTGGCCTGATGCACCCTTCACCATGTTGTCGATGGCAGAGACGACGACGACGCGGTTCGAAGCGGCGTCTCGTTCAATGAAAAGGTCGCAGAAGTTGGTGCCTCGGACCGATCCGAGTGAGGGCACGTTGAACCGAATGAAAGGACGGTCGGCGTAAAACGTGTCGTAGAGTGATCGAATCCGGTCAGTCTCTAAGTCCGTATTCATGAAGATGTGTGCGGTTGTCAGAATGCCTCGTATGGACGGAATGACGTGGGGGGTGAAGTTTACGGCCACGGTTCCCAGTCGCGCGAGCTCTTGGACGATTTCGGCTTTGTGCCGGTGTCTCGTCAGTTGGTAGGGCACGACGTTCTCAGCCAAGTTGGGATAGTGCGAAGTCTCAGTCGGGGCGGCCCCCGCGCCCGAAATGCCGGACTTTGAGTCGAATACGATATGATCCGCTAATCCTGCTTTGACCAGAGGCGCCGCTGCCAAGATTGCGCCCGTAGGATAGCATCCCGGGTTGGCACACAGGTCCGTGCGGGCTACTTCAGGGTGCAACTCCGGCAGCCCGTAAACGGCGTCCCGAGGATCGGTATGGGGGCCATAGACCTCCTCGTAACTCCGACCGAGTCGATAGTCAGCGCTGAGGTCGATTATGCGGACCTTGTCTATGAGATCCGGCACGAGTCCCATTGCGGCGCCGTGCGGAACCGCGAGAAAGACCACGTCTGCTGCTTCGGCAACCGATTTCGCTTCGGCGTTCACGAATCGTAAGTCGTAAAACCCTTTCAGATAGCGGTGAACCTCAGCGACTGGGGTAGCGTCGAGGGCTCGCGAAGTGACTATAGTGACTTCGGCTTCTGGATGCTGAACGAGCAATCTCAGCAATTCTCCGCCTGTGTAGCCTGATCCGCCTATTATCCCAACTCTGATCATCGATCCCCATTAGACTTGATCTTAGAAAGCCTTTTCGTCGCACTAGCACGCCACGGGCGGCGCCAAGAAGAAGCTACTTAAGGCGATCGGAGTCGGCTGGAGATAACGCACTGACATCACCGTTGCAAGTAACCTTGCAATCATATCATGCAGTGAGCGTCGAGGAGCAGCGAAGGATAGTCCTAGAACCAAGACAACGGGTATGTCATACCCTTCTTAGTAACAGGTACAGTACTCCGATTAGAAGCGTCGGAGCCCCTAATCCAAGAAGGGAGAACTCGATTACGGATTGCGCAGGCAGTTTCGTGGCGTCGTTCGTTTGAGCTGCTGGCAACGAAATGCTTGGTACTGAACCTTGTGACAATGCAGACGCTTCGGCCAACATAGTAGACGCACTCGCTGCCACCGCAGAGGGCACTGTCGGCACTAGCACTGACGAGGTAAGTATCGGGTTCTGCGACGAGCTAGACCCGCTGGTGAGCTGCGTAGACGGTGCATCGTATGTAATGGGCAGAACCAACAGAAAGCCTACAGTCTCCGGCGTGCTTTCCGAGGTGCTAGTCGCGGGGCCTCCCGCCGTGGAGTCTTGCGTTGGCTGTGTTACCAAGCGTATCGAAGTCGTCTCCTGCGGTATCGGCGTCGGACTTGG
>JBAULJ010000292.1:0-3679 GCA_049578125.1 Halobacteriota archaeon | reverse complement strand
TAGTGTGCTTGCGTCAAGAATTGCCTCCTCTCGTGAGGTTTACGAGGCCCGGCTAGAGCGCTCTGTAGACTTCAAAAAGCATTTTGAGGCGCTTGAGACTTTTCCCGAATGGATGACGCTTGGCGTACTCGTAAGAGCCGTACGTTCGCATCCGGATATTCACGAAGCGGGAGCGATACTTACGTTCACCGGAACTGTCCGCGGGGAAGCTGTTTCGCTTGAATTTGACATCTATGAAGGTGAAGCCCAGCAGCGAATTTCCTCAATCGTTCGCGATCTGAAGACTACAGAGGGAATAGTCGAGGCAAAGATATACCACAAATCAGGTCATATCAAGAGAGGCGAAGACATCGTCTACATCGTTGTTGCGGCGGCACATCGACAAGAGGGTTTCAAGGCGCTCAGGGATGCAATAGAACGGATCAAGAAGGAAGTTCCCATCTGGAAAAAGGAGCTTACCGAACAGGGTGGGAAATGGGTCGGTATGTGAGAGCGGCGGGCAAGACCGATGTCGAGAATGATAGGGAGCATCCGCCGAATGGCGCCAGTCCTTGATTGGTAAATGCGGACAAGGAGTTTTTCATGAGGCTTTTTGGAACAAACGGCGTGAGGGGAATAGTAAATCACGATCTGACTGCAGATCTTGCCCTACGACTCGCAATGAGCTTAGGAACACTGACAAAGGGTACAGTTGCGGTCGGACGGGATACGCGGACATCAGGCAGCATGCTCAGCCACGCAGCCATCGCCGGACTGCTCGCAACAGGTTGTAAGGTTATTAATGTCGGTATAGCGCCGACCCCCGCTGTACAATACTTCGTGCGCGATAACGCTGACGCGGGAATTGTCATCACCGCATCACACAATCCGCGGGAATACAATGGACTGAAACTCATCGCCGGTGACGGAACAGAATTTAGTAGTGAAGGGGAACTTGCCGTCGAAGATGCGTACTTCCACGGTGAGCTCAAGCTTGCGGACTGGCGCGAGACTGGTGAACTTTCAAACGCCGACATCATCCCCGCTTACATTGAGGGGATTATGCGGAACGTGAACACATCGGACATTGCAAAGCGTGGGTTTATTGTGGCAGTCGACACGGGTTCCGGGGCAGGCAGCATCGTCACGCCATTCTTGCTGAGTAGACTAAACTGCAAAGTGACGACGCTCAATGCGCAGATAGACGGCACCTTCCCCAGTCGGAATCCGGAACCGACAGAGGACGTGCTCACCGATCTCGGAAAAATCGTCGTCTCTGACGGTGCCGATTTGGGCGTCGCTCACGACGGCGACGCTGATAGGGCGGTTTTTATCGACGAAAACGGGGATTTCGTCAATGAAGACGTTTTGCTTGCGATCGTCGTCAAGCACGTACTCTCCAAGAAGCGAGGACCTGTCGTCACACCCGTCAGTTCGTCGCAGCGCATCGTTGATGTGGCCGAAGCAGCTGGCAGCCAGGTTATGTGGACTCCGGTCGGAAGTATTCACGTAGCGCGGGTAATGATGCAGGTGAACGCTGTAATAGGTGGAGAGGGCAACGGCGGCATCATCTTCCCAGAACATCAGTACTGCCGCGACGGGGCGATGACAGTGGCTAAAGTGCTTGAAATAATGACCGAACGTGATAGAAGACTGTCTGAGCTCGTCAACGAAATTCCGAAGCGGTATATGGATAAGACGAAGGTCACGTGTCGCGATCGAGACGCGGCCATGCAACATATCCAGTCATCCGTTCACGGCAACGTCGACACAACCGACGGCGTCAAAGTATGGTATGATGACGGTTGGCTACTCATACGCCCCTCTGGGACAGAGCCAATCATTCGGATTTTCGTCGAGGCGGAAACCGAGCAGAGAGCCAACGACCTCCTCGACCTCGGCAAACGCATGACCGAAGGTTGCTAATGGCAAAGCGCTCTCGAACCTGCTAACTCATCAGGCAACGGAACATGGCAGTAGAGGAGCTCTTGGTTATCGATGCAGGCGAAGAACCCGAATCCGATTTAGAGTTCTTTGTAACTGGTTGCAGTGGCTTTATCGGCACGCATCTTGTCACTCGTCTCCTCGATAGCGGACACAAAGTGACAGGGTACGACCTAGTACAGCCAGATTACCATCATGTAAATTTCGATTTCATACAAGGTGACATCCTCGATTTGGAAAGACTTCGGGCGAGTATGGTCAAGCCTGACGGCATCTTTCACCTCGCAGCGCAAACCAAGGTGCCTGATTCAACGCGAGATCCGAGTTACGACTTCCAAGTTAACGCACGAGGCACGTTCAATGTGTTGTCGTGCGCTTCTGGAGCCACGTTTGTTTACGCGTCCACAAGCACGGTTTACGGAACTGCTGCCACCCCTACGACTGAAGGACACGTTATGCGTCCGGTATCCTTTTACGGTGCTTCGAAAGCAGCGGGCGAGCTTTATTGTTCTGCATTTAACGGCATTTTTGGACTACCCACGACTGTTCTCCGTCTTTATAACGTCTACGGACCGGACAATGCCAAAGGCGTCATGTACGACCTCATAAAGAAGCTGCAGCGGGATGGGAGCCACCTTGAAATACTCGGAACTGGACTTCAGAAGAAAGACTACGTTTATATCGACGACGCCATAGATGCGTTCTTGCTTGCTTATGATAAGGGGATACCGGGCGAAGCGTACAACATTGGAAGCGGGAGAGCGATCACTGTCAACGAGATTGCCAGCCTCATCTGTCAAATGATGGACCTGCATCCCGACATCCGCTACACCGGAGGCAAGTCTTGGGAAGGTGACATTGAGTCAACACAGGCTGACACATCACGTTTTGCTTCGTTTGGCTGGCGGCCCAGAATCGACATAGATACGGGCGTGCAGCACCTCTACAACTGGATACAAAGCTAACTGTTCCGATCGGATACGGCGGCGAACAGCGTTCGAAGCGGTAATCGTTTTACGAGCTGAACGCAAATATGAAGAAACAAAGGCGCGAGTCCAGCTAGGTGCTGGACCCACCACGCGTGGTTTAGAGCGTTACTTCCGACGCCGCATCACCAGATATGCAACCGCTAAAAGCCCTACTACCGCGTACAACGCCTCAAAGCCCGGCAAGCCAAGGAACCCTCCGCCCGCTGTGGCTGAGGCAGTCGCTGCTCCTTTCGCTGGGGGTATCATCACGCCGTCGATGACGTGAATCACGCCGTTGATCGCGTTGATATCCGCTTTAGTTACTGTCGCGTCGTCAACTTTGACTGTCGTACCATTGACTGAGTATGGTAAGGCCAGTCCGTTGACGGTTTGAAGCGTGCCACTACCCGTGAAGTCGCTTGATAGATACTTCTTTGGGATGACGTGATACAAAAGCAAATTCCTGAGCGCTGTTGTGTTGTTTTGCAAACCTCCGAGGGTAGCTGCGTTAACTTTGGAAAAAGCGGTGTTATCTGGTGCGAAGACGGTGAAGTTGCCTGGGCCGTTCAACACGTCTGTGAGGTTGGCTTTCTTCAGCAGGCTCGTAAAGTTCGTTAAGTTCGTGTTATTGGCTGCAATCTGCGCAAGAGTCTGCGTAGGTTTCGCCGTCGCCGTGCTCGTCTGCGTCTGCGCGAAAGCAACGGACGACCCTGCGACAATAGACAGCATCACTAAGGTCGCTAGTACAGCAGAAAGGAGTTTTTTGCTGACCATTTTTCACCTCCAAT
>JBAULJ010000291.1:0-3652 GCA_049578125.1 Halobacteriota archaeon | reverse complement strand
TTATAGTAGAGTTGTCGTAGGTCGGCTCCCAGTGGTAGCCCGTCGACGGATTCGATTGCAGCTGGATAGTAAAGTTTTGGCCTTGCACGACCGTGATGCCAGCTCCGAGCGCCGTTGCGTTGCCGGTGGATGTACCTGCGCTTGGGCTTGGCGTCGTCGACGAGGTACAGCCTGCGCACAATATCGCCAGTGCGACTGAGAGAACGACTGCCCAACTCGCTACTCCAATTTTTTTCATTTCCATACCCTCTTAGCTCTGCTATTACAGCACGCTATGAATGAGACTTACCGACTTAATCGTTTCTGCTTGAACGAGCGTTGAGGGCACGCCTGAATCAGACTTGTGTCGCTGTCGAAGATGCGACAGCAGCCAATGCCTACTGCGCAAGCATCCGGGCGAGGCCATTCCCTTTACGTGCGGACACTCTTAAAAGTGCTTTTGCGCAAAGGATTACTGAAACCGTTTAGCCGTGCGCGTGCATTATGCGGCTCATTTAGGAATGCTTAAGCTGTCTCCTTGCTATGTAACTCGTTTGGTTCACGCCAAAAAGACAAACCAAATCAGAGGGGGCCAAGCTATGACACGAAAAGCGGCTGTGATAGTCGCGCTTATCGCGATTGCTTTGCTGTCAATGGCAGGCTGCACCACAACCACGACGAGCACGAATACGACGACCTCGCCAAGAGCGAGCGGCATGGCTGCCAAACTGAACGATGCGTTTGCCAACCAGGGCATCGCCATAGCCAGTCAGTTCACCCAAGCGACCAACCAGTAAGGCAACGCAGTTTATGCGGGGGTGGCCAAAGATAACGACACCGGAGCGACGCCGTCCGTGCACAACATCACTATAGAAGAGACGAAGAACCGCACCGACAGCGAGGCACGGTTTGCCGCATACGTAGCGCAGGCGCAGAAGGCTGGATATACCCCCGTCACGAATACGCAAGGAGAGTGGTGGGACATCATCGGCCAAGGCGGAAGCATATCTAAGGCAGCAACGATGCGCATTAACGAGCCCAACGACACAATTTCGCTCTACAGAATGAATATTGACGTATAGGACGCGAATTACACGGTGAGCGTCGATTATACGACATGGCCGTGATCGCGCCTTAATGAATGGCGCGCTGTGCGAAAACGTTTGGGAGCGGGCACCTTAGCAGCGCAAACCCGCAAAAAAGATTCCATGGCACTGACTGTGACGGCGTTAAAAAGTATCTATGCTGTTGAGGCGCTGGGTGCTGCGCCGGTTAAGCGTTCGACTCACGTCGTGCTCACGCAGCCAAGGCGAAGGCCACGGAGACATATCAATTCGAGGAGGGATTTCACCCTGTTTTTCGTGCTACGCGTTTTCGTCGCGGGTATTTTTGGGAGCTCAGTTTTCAGCATATTACTTTCACAACTTCCTTACGAAAAACCCAACTTCAGGCAAAAATCGAGGAGAGGTAGATCGCGATGTTGCTGTGTCTTTCGTGTAAGCACTTCTATCGGCTCTGTCCGGTGCCTGAAAAAATGGAACCTAAGCGGCGATTTGCCAGTCACGCATCCTATCGTCCCGAGGGTTGTGCGCAGTTTGAGCCTGTGGAGTTCAAAAGAGTACGAAGAGTGTGATCTAGATAAGGGGTCAAAAGGCTTCGGATCAGTATAACGATCCATTGCGCGCTGGAGGCTTCCCGCGGCAAATGCACCGTAGATCGTTCACGCACACACGTTATCCCTTCCCTGCCCAGCTCCGAGCAATCGCCACGTCGACGTCAAGCGGGACATTTCGTAGAAACTCATTCCCCGCCGCTCGCATGTGGTAGGCGACGGTCTCAGCTACCTCGGCAGCGCGTACCTGTGGCGCTTCGACCAGCAACTCGTCGTGCACACAGCAGACGATTTTTGCCCTCGTAGGGCCTAATGCTTCGTGGAGAGAGGTCACCGCCCGTTTCATAATATCCGCAGCAGTTCCCTGTACCCGCGTGTTCAACAGTTCAGTCAGCTTTGGGTCTTGGCCGTCTGCCCACCTGCGTATTCTTCCGCTCAAGGTCCGGATAGAGACCAGAGGCGTGGTGCTCATACTACGGTGGAACGCCCGCACGCCTGAGTACGCATCAAAGAAACGCCTGCGAAATTCGAACGCATCTTCGAGGGTAAAGTGCACACCATAGATGTAGTTCGCATATCGCCGTAAGCTCCGTGCGCCCATGCCGTAGATGAGCCCGATGTTCAGCACCTTTGCGATAAGGCGCTCGTCTTTCGTCACCTGGTCAAGAGGCGTATCGAGCACGAGCGATGCGGTCAACCTATGCAAGTCCTCCCCTCGTTGGAACGCCCGCGTCATAGTCTCATCGCCGCTGATGTCCGCAACGACCCGCAGCTCAAACTGCGCGTAGTCGGCGATCACGAGGCGATAGTAACGTGCCGCAACAAAACACGCCCTCACCGTACCGTCTCTCGGAATTTGCTGCAGGTTGGGATTGCGGCACGCGAATCTCCCGTTCACCGTGCCGACCTGAAGAAAGGTGGGGTGTATCCTTCCCGTCAATGGATGGACGTGACGGGGGAGGGCATCCAAAAAGCCGTTTTTGAGCTTTAAGACGTGCTTGTAGCGAATATAGCGGGATATTGCAGGATGTGCCTCCTCAAACTTAAGCAACTCGTCCTCGCGCACGTTGCGGACAGGAACGCCTGCGCTTCTGAGGGCACGCTTTACCTGATGAGGGCTGCCGAGATTGAGAGCGGCAACGTCACCGAGGGTACGCTGTCCCGACGTCGTCAGCTCGCGACACACCTCATACGCGAGGCTCTCCTCTAACTCATTATACGTGTCCTGCAACGTCCGCCATTGCCCCATGTCCATAAGCATGCCGTTGCGCTCCATTGCCGCAACCGCGGGGAGGCAGTTGCACTCTAAACGCATACAGTCGGCGAGACCTGCACTCTCGATACGCTCGGATAACGCCCCATGGAGGCCCAAGACCACGCCGACCGTTTGTCCGGCACATCGAAGTTGCCGTTCGGTAAGGGCCCCAGCTCGAAAATTGTCGCACGTTTCCGGCATGTGCTCGTCAAGATACGCTTTTGCCACGGTTTTCAGATCGTGTCTTGCCTCCAACCCACCCTTAAGCAGTTGCGAGGCAAGCATCGTATCGAAATAGGGGCTTGAGAGGTCGAACCCGGCCTGATAGAGGAACTTGAGGGCGAGCTTTCCGTTATGCATTACCTTGATGGCCGGTATCTCAAAAAGGTCCTGCAGCTTCGCCAACCCCTCTTGGGGCACCTGAGCACAATCAATAACGGCCGGAGGATGATCGGGTACTGCCAATTGGAGGGCCCGTATACGGTCAACAAAGGTGTCGGGACCCGTGGTTCCGAGCGCTATAGCCACGACCGACGAAGGTGCGATACGCTCAATGATGGCGGTAAGGTGCCCTTCAGTGGTGATGTACTCGTACGGCGGCGAAACGCTTCGATGGGTCATCTCCTCACCTAAGTCTGCACGTTTAATACGTGTTTAACAACGCCCCGGGCCCTCCATTTGCGCGTACTGCCCTGTTATTCTTGACGCGTGTAGCTTCGACCATCAACTGTGCGATAAACGCGAGGGGGTGCTCTGTCTCTTTCTCTAAAACTGTATGTTTTGTCCAAAAGAAGGATGAAAGTATT
>JBAULJ010000290.1:0-4067 GCA_049578125.1 Halobacteriota archaeon | reverse complement strand
GCGTTTATCAAAGCGAAAAAGTATGGGAACCTCGCACTATGCGGCAGAAACCAGCCTTACTGCATTCCGATCGCTTACACGCACACCGACGCCGCGCTACTCCTCTTTCAGAGCTCGCGTGGACGTGCTCTGGAGTATCTTGAAGCTAACCAGAGGGCTTGCTTTGAGATTCACGATATAAAAGGCTTCAGAGACTGGAAATCGGTTATCGTTGAAGGCTGGATCAGCCGAGTTACAGATCCTGCAGAACTGAGAGACTCTCTCAGGACGATTGAGAAGAACATCAATCTGATAGAAGGATCATATGAGGACGCTGCACGAGCAATAACAAGCGGAAAGGCAGGCGGCGTCTACAAGATCCTAATAGAGAAACTCAGTGCGGTTCAATCCTGAGGATAATCGCCGCAGCTATCGCCGCCGTTCGTCGAGCGTCGCTCGCTCGCGGGGTGGTTTTACGCGTCACGTCGGCCGACACGCAGAGCTGCTGGCGAGTAGAGTAATAGGAGGCACGATGAGCAACAGTCGACTCAACTGGAAAATTGGAGGCGAAGCCGGATACGGCATAATGACCGTCGGGGAGATCTTTTCAAAGGCATTCATCAAAGGCGGCTACCACGTTGTTGCGCACACAGAATACCCTTCGCTAATCCGCGGAGGGCACAATACGTTTCAGCTTAGGATCGATGCGCAACGCATTAGGGCTCCGATCCAGCCGGTAGACATCCTCGTCGCACTAAACGGGGAGACGATAGAACTGGATTTGAACGACCTGGTCCCCGGAGGTGTGCTTCTCTACGATGCGAAGAGCTTCAACGTTGCACCGACGCGTGAGGATATTACCTTGTGCGACGTGCCTCTAATACAGCTAGTGACTGACTTACACCTACCCAAAGTGGCCGTAAACGTGGCCGCAATGGGGGCCTCCGTCGGCCTGATCGGATACGAGCTTACGCTACTCAATGCCGCCATTCAAGACGCATTTGGAGGCAAAGGCGAAAAAATCGTCGAGCAAAACGTGAGCGCGGCAAGAGCAGGATACGATTACGTGACGCGTGCGTATCCAGAACCGTACAAAGGCGGACTGGTTCCCACCCAAGGCCCGCGCAGAATGACGTTAACCGGAAACGACGCGATCTGCATGGGCGCGCTCAAAGCCGGGATGAAGTTCATTGCCATCTACCCGATGACGCCGACACATACCGTTATGACGTACATCGCCGCGAACGCGCGGGAGTACGGCGTTGCGATGGTGCAGCCTGAGGATGAAATCGCCGGGATCAACATGGCTATTGGGGCAAGCTTCGCCGGCGCTCGGTCAATGGTGGCAACGTCCGGGGGGGGCTTTTCGCTGATGGTTGAGGGTCTCGGACTGGCAGGGGCGACCGAGAACCCGCTTGTCGTCGTTGAAGGCCAGCGCCCTGGTCCTTCCACGGGGCTTGCAACTCGCACCGCCCAGGGCGACTTGCGGTTTTGCCTTCACGCATCTCAGGGGGATTTCTTTAGGGTGGTGCTCGCACCGGGTGACCCAGAAGAGTGCTTCTTCGAAACGTTCAGGGCGTTCAATCTTGCTGATGCCCTCCAGACGCCGGTGCTCGTTCTCACTGACAAGCATCTGGCGACCTCGTTTTTTGCGGCGAAACCCTTTGACACGCACGGGCTCGCTGTCGATCGCGGCTTGCTGCTCGCAGAGGGAGAGGTACCCGCTGATTTTAGGCGATATGAAGCGACGTCTAGCGGCGTATCCGCACGGACCGTCCCTGGAACAGAAGGCGGTATGTTCAACTCAAACAGCGACGAACACGACGAGCGCGGCTACTTCTCTGAAGATGCGCCAGTCGTTGCGAAGTTGGTCGACAAGCGGTGCAGGAAATACTTCACCGCCGCCGCGCTCCTCGACGGGATCAAGTACCACGGCAATGCCACGTCGGGTACGGTGCTGGTTGGCTGGGGCTCGACGAAAGGCGCGATTCTCGACGCCATGGATTTCCTTCGAGCACGCGACGATGTTGATCTCGGGTTCCTGCAGGTGCTCTTTATGAGCCCTTTCCCCTCGCAACTCGTAAAAGAGCGCCTTGAGGGGAAGCGAGTCGTTCTGATCGAAAACAACCGGGGCGCGCAGCTGGGCAGCCTCATAAAAGAGCACGCGCAGATCAGGCCCGATCACGCCATTTTGAGGTACGATGGAAGGGCGTTCAACGCCGATGAACTCTACAAGCGCATCAAGGAGGTGCTCTGAGATGGGAGACGTGCATCGCTACGACGTGCCTGATACGTGGCCGACGTGGTGTCCCGGGTGCGGGAACTTCGGCATTTGGAACGCGATGAAAAATGCGTTCGCTACCATGGACCTTGCGCCCCACGGGACGGCGATTGTGTGCGGCATCGGGTGCTCGGGAAACCTCAGCTACTGGATCAACACGTATGTGCTCCACAGCCTGCACGGGAGGTCGATTCCTGTTGCACAGGGGGTGAAACTCGCAAACAGCGACTTGGCGGTCATCGTGCACGCAGGGGACGGCGATACGTACGGTGAGGGGCTCGGGCACCTTTTGCACGCGGCTCGGCGAAACATCGACATCACGGTATTCGTGCACGACAACCAGGTGTACGGCCTCACGACTGGCCAGCCGTCGCCAACGAGCTTCCAGGGCACCAAATGGAAAGTCGCCCCAGAAGGCGTCTTCGCGGCCCCTATCGCGCCCCTGCCCCTTGTGCTTATCGCCGGAGCGACCTTTGTCGGACGCGGTTTCAGCGGTGAGAACAAGCACCTCAGCGAACTAATGGCAAAGGCAATCCGACACAAGGGATTCTCGCTCGTCGACATCGGCCAACCGTGCGTCACGTTTAATCACGTCAACACGTGGAAGTGGTGGAACGACCACGTTTACACGCTCGACGAGACTGAGCACGATCGCTTCAACTACGAGCTCGCTCTTAAAAAAGCGCAGGAAGCGGGAGACAAGATACCCATCGGTGTGCTGTACGAGGCCGAAAAATCAACGTTCGATGACGAGTACCGTTCCTTGAACGCTGAGCCACTCGCGCGTGTGCCGATCGACGATATCGACGTCGACAAGCTCATGGCGCGGCACCTTTAGTCGCAGCCTTTCCACGCGTTGCGGGTTTGCGAAAGATCATGACGTATTCGTGCTTGAACAGATAAAACCCGCCCGCGAGCGCGCGATATTTCCACAGGTTGCTATTCTTTCCTTTGCCCCGTTCGTTGTTTAGAATCTCCTTGACGTTGATTGCCTTGAGCACAAAACCCGCGTCCGCGCAGCGCTGCATGCAGCTAAATCCCAGCGGCACGAGTTGCGAATCCGCATACTTGTCACCGATCACGAGCGCCATAAACCCGGCGGGTTTCAGCAAATCAAAGGCGTGTCGCGCAACCAGGCTGACTTTGTCCAAAAAAACGCCCTCTGATGACACGCGAGATAAGTCGCCTTCACGTTCGCTAAACGGGATAATATCGTGATAGGGTGGGTGCAAGATGACGCAATCAGCCGAAGCGGCTCCCCATTCGTTAAGTTGGGCAGTTACGCGGTTAGCGGTGTGCTGCGTCGTGGAGTCACCCACAACCACGGCGACGTGCACGTTGAACGGGTTTTCCGCGCTATTGATACGTGCTACCGAACGATCAGCCACGACGGGGTCAATCTCAACGCCGATTCCGCTTCTCCCAAGCCGCTTGCATTCGATGAGCGTCGTGCCCATGCCGCTAAAAAAATCAACGACGATGTCTCCACGTTTCGTGAAACGAGTTAATACCTGATACGGAATCTGCGGGACGAAGTTGCCCCAGTAGTCCCCCACGTGCGGCCCGGTCTTATCGCGTGGTCCGAGGAGCCACAACGAGTCGAGGATGATGTCGTCGTATTCCTTCCAGCGACTGAGATCAATATCAGAAAACGCAGTCGATTTGTGACTTCTTTGCGTGGACATAGAGCGCTGAGCGAGCGTTCAGGCACCTTAAGCGGCTTTTCTCGCATTTTCGATAACGAAATGGGAATTGAAGCGACAGAACGATAAACTTATCTGTTTGCTAAAATCTTTAAATATCAGGG
>JBAULJ010000289.1:0-3136 GCA_049578125.1 Halobacteriota archaeon | reverse complement strand
AACAGAGCGTGAAATCACATAAATATGTGGTTGATCGTTGCTCAATCAGAATCATAGTTAGTTGAACCGGTTGGTCCGTGCGTCCCGACCGCGAGTGAGTGCTTCGGGAAACAATTGCGCAAGCCTTGTGCACCATTCGACGAAGTTCAATCACTAGCTCAATTGGATCGCGCTTCGAGAATCGAGCCCGCTGACAATGTTGCAGGCCAAAACTTTCGCAATAAGCAACATAGCCGGCAAAGATTTGCCGGCAAACGAAACGATGCTCCGGTCGGGATTTGAACCCGAGTCGTTGGCTTGCTTCACTTTGTTAAGTTCGAAAGGCCAACATGATTGGCCGTGCTACACTACCGGAGCTTAGGCTTTGGCAAAATACGGCGAACGCGCCGCGCGATTTCACCAAGATTGATGATAACGATAAGCTTCATAAAATATATTTGTTTCTGACTTATTAAAAGCCGCAGTTCAAGGCAACGCATCAGCGTGATTCTACTAAATATTTGGCGGCACCACAAGTGCTCGTCCATTCACACTCGCATTTCACGCACTCTTAAATGCGATTTCTATCAAAAGAATTAAGAAACCACTGTATAATATGTGCTCGAGCTGCAGTTGAGGGCAACAAAGCTTCGTCGAAGAACCCAGCTGAAAGTCGATAGGAGGAATCGTGCGACTATTGATAACTGGCGGCGCGGGATTCATAGGCAGCAATTTCGTACGTTACGTGCTTAGCACACATAAATCCGCTGAACTGGTGGTCCTTGACAAACTGACGTACGCCGGGAACGTGGACAACCTCAAAGATGTATTGGCTGATATCGAATTCGTTAAAGGCGACATTTGCGATGAGACAATCGTAAACCGGTTGGTGAAGGACTGCGACTGCGTGCTGAACTTTGCAGCTGAGACGCACGTCGATAAATCTATTGTGAGTTCGACTGCATTCGTTCGAACGGACGTCCTAGGGACTCAAGTCTTGCTTGAAGCGGCGAAAGGGCACCAGATTGAGCGATTCGTTCAGGTGTCTACAGATGAAGTTTACGGCAGCATTCACAGTGGATCCTTCAGCGAGACGGACAAGTTAAGTCCTTCAAGTCCCTATGCAGCGAGCAAAGCAGGAGCAGATTTGTTGGTTTCATCCTATTTCAAGACGTATAACTTTCCTTGCGTGATTACCCGCAGCGCAAACAACTATGGACCATATCAGCATCCAGAGAAACTGGTTCCTCGCTTTATTACTAGCGCTATAAGAAACAGCACGCTAACAATTTATGGCCAAGGAGATAACATCCGAGATTGGATACACGTTGAAGATAACTGCAAAGCCATAGACTACGTTCGTCTGAGGGGCAAAACCGGTGAAATATACAACGTTGGCGCTGGCAACGAGAAGAGCAATTTGGACGTAACGAAAGCTATCCTGCAACTTCTGGACAAACCTTTAACGCTTATGGCATTCACAACCGACCGGCTAGGACACGACTACAGATATTCCTTGGACTGTTCGAAGATTAAGGCTCTTGGATGGCGGCCCCAAATTTCATTTGAAGACGGATTAGCACAAACTGTTCGATGGTATCATGAGAACGAGTCATGGTGGTCATCGCTAGTTTAAAAAAACGCTTGAGCTGATTTTCGAAGAAAAAGGTGTCCTCGTGAGGAGCAGAGCCTCAAAACGTGTTCATGTATCTGATCATCGATTCAAAGATTGCATTCCCATCCACAGAACCCAGAAGTTTCTCTGAGGCTCGTTCTGGGTGCGGCATCATAGCTAGCACGTTTTTTTCCAAATTACTGACTGCGGCAATGTTATCTCGCGAACCGTTGGGGTTTGCAGTAGACGTTGGGCGTCCGTTATCATCCACGTACTTAAGAACGACCTGATCATTTTCGTACAGCTCTTTGAGCAGTTGGGGTGGAACGACGTATCGTCCCTCTTTGTGGGCTATAGGAAGATCAACTATCTCGCCTGAAAGTGCCATAAATGGTGATCTACCGATTTTGAGGAGTTTTACCCATCTGCAAATGAACTTCGGGTACTGATTTAAAGTAAACGTGCCCGGTACGAGGTGTGATTCACTAAGGATTTGAGCTCCGTTGCATATGCCCAAGATAGGCTTCCCATCCGAAGCCATCTCTCGAACCGACTGCATGATTTTGGTTCGTGCAGCAATGGCACCTGCCCGCAAATAGTCCCCATATGAAAATCCTCCTGGGATGATGACGCCGTCAAACCCCACTAAGACTTCTTTGTACCAAACGAGTTCTGTGTCAGTGCCTAAATTGTTCAAAGCTTTTTGAACGTCTAGATCGCAGTTACTCCCACCGAAACGAAGAATAGCAATCTTCATTGGCACCTCGTCGACTGCTACACGAGCTCTATGTTATAATCATGTATGATGGGATTCGCGAGCAGTCTCTGACACATTCCTTCAGCGACGTCTGTTGCATTCTGGCGCGAATCTGCTTCGAATTCAAGCTCATAGATAGCTGCTTGTTTCACGGATCGACATTCATATCCAAGATGTTTAAGGGCGTTTCTAATTGTGGCAGCTTCAGGATCCAACATGCCATTCTTGAGCTTAATGGTGATCTCGGCGCGGAAAAGCATAGAACGTACTTTTGAATCGTAATAGTAAATATTAGTTGTTGATAGCATCGTTGCCGAGCGGGTGGATCGACCTAATGCGCACTTTGCATACAAAAACTATAGCGCTCAAAGTCAGGTTGAGTACCCCATATGAGACACATATAGACTTCGTGAGACATGAACCCTAATGTCTTTGAGCTCAGCTGCAGGGTGGTGGGCCGTGCGCTACCGGAACCTCTGACCGATGAGCGTCAGCGCGACAGCCGCAATCACTATGCTAGCGACTGAAAAGATTGCTTCAAAACCGGGCACTCCTGCAGCTTTGGCTGAATTGCTGGGGCTTATAGTCGCCGTATTGGTTGTAGGCGCTGGCGTATTTGAAGGATTCGCTGTGGGGGAGGAAGAGGGAAACGGCGCTTGCGCGAGTACCTTCCGTTGCAGGGCAGTCACCTCGGTGGCCGATAGTTCTGCGTTGTGCTTCTCTAAGACTTTGCCGTGAGGGTCAGTGAATACGATCAACGGAGGCTTACTGTAATTATACAGGTT
>JBAULJ010000288.1:0-5332 GCA_049578125.1 Halobacteriota archaeon | reverse complement strand
GCTTCCGATTGTTGATCCGCGGTTTCCTCTGCAGCTTCTTCGCTGACGGGTTCGGGTCGTCTATGCACTTCGACGTAGTCGACTTCGTCCACGTTAGCAAAAAGCATTATCTTTTCGGCAAGGAGCTTCTTGTAGTACTGCACCTGCTGGTTAAACCCTAATTCATAGGGCACGTCGACTCTCACTCTTTTCTTGAGGATCGAAACGTCGAAGTCCTTATTTAAGTAATATTTGAGCAAACCTTTTGCTTTTTCGACAGTTTTGGCAACGATCTCTTCAATCTTGTACTGATAACTGACTGTCTTGCCCGCATACGGCGAATTAAAATCTACCCGTACTCGTCCCCCAATTACGTTCTCGACCGTCCCGGTCCTGTTATCGAGCGAAACTCGCATTCCAGGTGCTGGTCTCTTTTCGAATCTGCGTGTAGGGACGACCTCAACCAATTCAGGCTTTCGCTCGCCAAACGCATCTCTTGGCGGAATCTTAACCTGTCCTTCGTAGCCAGCCGCTTTTCCGATCAAATCTTCGTCAAGCCCCTTGACTACCATATTCTCTCCTGCAATGATCGTTATTGGCGTATAGCTTACACCCTCAGCGAATAGCTCATTCTCCTTGGCAATATCTTCGTTTGTGGTGTCAAAAACATCGCCGTTGTCTAATTGGCCGGTGTAAGACAATCTGATGAAATCGCCCCTTTTGACGCTCATGGTGGATACTTGCGGTTAATACTTAAAAACCCTTATCCCTGAAGGATTAGGCTCGACGTTGAGGCCGCACTCCCCGATGGGGCCTTTAGGGGCGTGCTCAAATTTGATTTGCCAACGGCAACGCGCAATGCCGAGTTGACCCTCACTTCAAGCTCTAGCTATCCTGCCCCCATGGATCAGGCTAAGAGATTCGTGGCAGGTAAGCATCTACAGAGCCGCGGAGACGGCCGCGAGATACGTCTCCGTCGCGCTTTAGAGATCCGTCCACCCACATTTTTGAGCTCTTGGGTTTTCCGAAGGTTGCGAGATTGTAAGACGGAATTCTTTGGTCTCACAAAAAAACTAGCGTTGCGCGCGTGCGATCGCGAATCGTGCTTGACGCCGCTGCGCAACAAAATAGCGCGCGCCGTTGATTGTCGCGTACTTAACCTTGAATCAGCGAGACGTTTGCCTTCTCTTCGGGGAGGATTTTGACGACCGCGCCAAAGCCGCGGGCGGCCATTCCAGGATTCACGATCGTGGTTTTGCCGGCGATAAGCGTGCCGCGCTGCTCGTGTATGTGCCCACACGCGAGCGCGTCGACAATGCCAACTGCGCGAAGAATTGCCTCACTTCCGACGTGCCTCGAGTCAACTGCATCTAAGAATCCTTGAGGGGGGGTGTGTGACAGCAAAACAGTCGTCTCGCCGACATCGGTCAAGAGCGTATCGACATAACTCTGCATTTCTGCCTCACTGAGTTCAAAAGGAGTGTTGAACGGCGTGGGGTTGGATCCGCCGATGCCTAGGAATTTGATGTCATCGTAGTCAAAACTCTTTAGATGTAAGTTCACTGCAGGAGACTCTTCTATCGTCTCAACAATAGTAGGAAGATCACAGTTTCCTGGTATCATGAGAGTGGGCACATCCTCTCCGAGCAGCGAAAGCAGTTCCTGAACGAGGTTATTCGGTCCGAAATCAGTAATATCTCCGATTACGCAAACGGCGTCGACGTCTCCTGCCTTAAATAGCAGCTGGGCGATATGAGAATAGACGCCGTGTGCATCCGAAAGGAGTAGAAATTCCATAAATATCTCACAGCTCGACAATACGTATTGCGGCCTCTGTTTTAAATCGTTTATCTTTTTGTGTCGTGCATTAACTGGGGTTCCCATCGTCCGGAAAGCTTTCCATCGCGCGCCAGTTTGCCAAGTCTTCTCCGTACCGCGTTAAGCACCGGAGCGGGGGTTTCGTTTTCATAGGGCGTTCCGGGCAAAGGAATGAAGTAGTGGGCACGTGCTCGTCCGCCTTTAGAGACGATGGAGTCAATGAGATCAAGGCTATGGACCTGATCAGCTGCGACTTCGGTCGGAAGCCCAAAGATGAAGTCCACCACTGGGCAGAAATCGTGACTGCGGCATATGTCGACTGCTACTTCAACGTCGTGACGCGAATGCCCTCGGTTCGTCTCCTCCAACACTGTATCGCTTCCCGACTGTGCTCCGATGTGAATTGAAGTATTCGCGCAGCGTTCCTTGACGACCTCAAGAAGCTCGTCTGTAACAAATTCTGGGCGCACCTCGGACGGAAAGGTTCCGAAATAAACCCGACCCCGAAGTGACGTAAGTAACTTGGCAATGCTTGCGAGTTCAACGCTGCGCCCATCGGACCCGTAAGCGAACGCATTAGGCGAGATAAACCTCACGTCTGACAAGTAATGGCTGTAGAAAGCAACAGCTTCCACGCTGCGATGCCGCATTTTCGTGCCGAAAAGGCGCGGTGTTTGACAATACTTGCAATTGTGCGGACAACCGCGGCTGATTTCGATAGGGGCTCGTAGGTTCTCGTTGAAAGGCGGATAATCGTCGAGTTTTACGTGAGGCCTTGAGTGGGTTTTGCAGATTCTACCTGACCTTCTGTATGCGATGCCTCGCACCTTGTCAAGGTCGCTATCGTCCGCAAGCGTAAGGATTAGTTCAGGGAGCGTTTCCTCGCCCTCCCCGAGCACGACGAAGTCGAAGTGTTCCAGTGCCTCGGTCGCTTTAGCTGAAGGATGAGGTCCGCCCGCTATGAATATAGATTGAGTTCGTGAGTTTGCTACCTCACGATAGACTTCATGTGCTTGCGGCGTCGCCATGCTATAGATCATAATTCCATCGCGCGGTCTCGATGAAAAGCCTACCTCGATGCCTCGTGAGGTGAGTATTGCTTGGAGTGCTGCCAAGCTAAACGTGTTCCTCTTATCAAAGCGTATGGTCACGCCTGAAGTGGGATTGGGGTGAAACAAGCTAGGCATAGGCCGAAAGCAATGATTCCCAAAACTACGCGCTTATTATCCAGCTTTTTCATGTCGTTGATCGGCTGCGGATGTCCTCCGGCCGCGAAAAACAAGGTGAAGAACCCCCAAAACAGGAGCATCTCTCCGTTTAAACCATTTAGCGAGTAGTAAACGCCGGTAGCCATCAGCACGAGCGGAACTGCCGCTGATATGTATGTCGTTTTTTCCCCAGAGAGGGCTCGGGCAATGTGTCCTCCGTCTAGCTGTCCTACTGGCAGGAGGTTTAGGCTGGTTATGAGCATGCCTACCCAGCCCGCGAACGCCACTGGATGCATGCCGGTCGACGTAGTCGGAACAACTTTTTCGATCAACGCAAAGAGAAGGGGGGTTCCAAATGCTATCGTTTGCACTTGTGAGGGGCCGGCGGTGATAGGGGGGAGCAGGAATCCGACTACTGTGACGGCAACAGCTGCCGCGAGGCCCACAAGCGGACCGGCAATTCCCACGTCAAAAAGCGACTTTCGATCTGGAATGGCTCCTTTAAGCTTAATGAGTGCGCCGAGAGTTCCGACTGGGGATATAAAAGGCAGCGGTATGAAGAATGGTAAGCTAGCCCTCATTCCGCGTCGCTTTGCGACGACATAGTGAGCTAACTCATGAGAGCCAAGCACAAACATGACGGCTGCTGCAAAGGGCAGGCCCTTGTAGATAAGGAAGGGTTCAGTGAATGGGTTGACGTCGTAAAAAAGAACCGCACCGGTGAGCATGGTGGCGAAAGCGGTAGCGACTGCAAGAATAACGTTGATATGCTTCTTCTCGTCGGCATCGCTAATAGGCGTCGCCAAGAGAACAAACTCACCGTGTTCGCGCTTCAGTTCCACATCGTAACCTCTCTCGGCGAAGTCATTCCAGAGAGTCGCGAAAAGCGTCTTGCTGTCAACCTTAGGTTCGCCGTAATATCTGATAACGGGCCCAGCAGCTTGCATCTCGTAAACGTGGAACACGATATTGATTCGGTCCAAGTCGACTGGTTCGTTCACTTTTCCACCTCAATGAACCCTTCAACGCAATTTACGAAGACTTGTGACCCGGGTTTGATGGCAGCGATCGGGTCGACCTCAAGTCTGTCGATGAGTGGTATGTTTGAGATTATCGCGCCGACGGCAACAATCGTTTCGCTCGAAACGTTAATAATTGCGGCTGGGGCTTTCCCGTTTCTTTTGAGTTGATACATTACATACGATCCGACTGTGGATCCCTTGCCTTGTGGAAAAGCGAGCACAGTTCCCACAATTGACGTACCGTACAACTCGTGCTTTGCATCCTTTATGACTCCCCGTTTAGGATCCACACCCCCCAAGAATGAGAGTGGTTGATGCGTAACTACGGCACTCCCTTTGCCAATTCCTTTCGATATTATTCGGCCTCTTATCCGTTGAAGCATAGATAACGCCATTATCGAGATCTCTACGTGTTACACGCGATATTGACACAGCTCGAAGTCGTTCCCATGACGGTCCGCGAATTGCACAAGCTTGGCCCGTATTCAAGCGCTTTTCCGGAATTAACCATCATACTTCGTTTTTCAAACGCTGGCGACACAATCATGCACGTGTCGCAGATTACGCGGGCGCCAGTCGCTTCAATGCGAGAGATTAATCCGCTACAGCGATCGGCCACAAACCGTGAAGTGCAGATCCAGAGAGGCCGCGCGACGGTGCGCCCTTCTAAAAGCCCTGCAATCTCCGTGAGTTCCGAGCGTGAGCAGTGCGGACACCCTAACACAACGACGTCAGGTTCGCTCGACGAATATATGTCAAGGTCTGAACGGGTCAGTTCGAGGATTTCGCTTGACGTCGCTCCTTTTTCCGGATAAAAAAGGGCCACAGAGCCTGTTGCGGCCATACCGGCACCGAGAGCCTTCAGCTCATCATCGCTTGGGGGGGTAACAAAGGAAAATTGTGGCACCCGTGAGTTGACGATTTTGCCAACTACGTATCCGAGCGCGCCAAAATCAGCTCCAGCCAGCGGAAAATCTATTTTTATTGATATGTCTGGGACCCGATTCTCATCGAGGTGATAGCCGTAGTCTGGCGTTTTTCCCACCAGTGCAGCAGCAAGTGCACTGGGCCCTCCCTCTCGATTGGTCCGCGCGCCGAGGACGGAGTTCGCATAAGAAACGGCGGACGACTCGGACCAGCTCAAATGAGCCTCTTTTCGTGGAGCATTCACGTAGTAGGGCGTGCAGGTGCATTGGGCATCGATTCCGAGCAACTCGTATCGTCTGATAATGGCCAGCTGTTTTTTGACGAAGGCCTCCTCGATTCCCATTTGTCGCCATTTGTATCGGTCCATTCCCATAGGAT
>JBAULJ010000287.1:0-6265 GCA_049578125.1 Halobacteriota archaeon | reverse complement strand
TTGCCGCGATAAAAAAAAGCGACGCTCCGACGACAGCGAAGATTCTCAACCTCAAAAGGATTCTGAGAGAAACTGTAAACAAGGAGGGGGGATCGAAACCTTTTGTGCTAAGCATTGGCGAGCGTGCAGCTGCATTAGAGCAATCTTACGACTCACGCATTCAAATGTCAGTGGACGCATTGGATGAAGCCGAAAAGCGAAAGCAAGAGGCGTTTGAACAAGAGACTTTGCGTGAATATGAGAACCTCGCGCAAGAATATATTGAGGCTGATGCTGAGCGTCGCCGCCTCAACCTAGATGAGAATACGTACGCGATTTTTACAGTGCTGAAACTAGTCTACAAAGGAAACGCACTTACCATAGCCAACACAGTGAATGCGCTATTTGAGAAGTACGTCGATTATCAGTGGGATAATAAGCAAGAAGCACAGTTACGGGCTGAAATTTATAAGACAGTGCGCCCCGTTGTGGGGCCGGAAAAGATGATAGAGGTGACTAGTACCCTTCTAAGGTTGCAGCGGATATGACGCTGATGCACTACGTAAAGCCGCGTATTTCCTCGGCGACGTGGCAAAGCCCCGAGGATATGAAAACAGCAGCTTATGAATGGGCCGACCGGATGCACATCAATCTCCTACAGGTGCGCATCCGCTCGATGCGTCGTAAATGGGCATCAATATCTACAATCGGCCGTCTGACGTTGAGCGCTGATTTACTCGAGATTCCTAAGGAGCTGGGAGAGTTTGTCATTGTTCACGAGTTAGTGCATCTCCTTGTTCCAAATCACGGCAAGGTGTTCAAGAGTTTCATGCACGCCTACTTACCAGATTGGGAGGAGAAGGAGCACCTTCTGCAAACGTATCGCTAGTAGTTTTTCGCAACTCCAACTCTACTCTAAATTCGTGATCCCTTGCGCTCATTATTGGTATTGCTCACTTCGAGCACAGAAATCGCAAGCTTTTCTGCGTCGTGTGTGCACATCACCTGCTCCAACACCCCAATGATCTGGCGAAGGGGTGGCTCTGCAGCCCTTTCGGCGTCTGCGCGCCCACGCGGCCCTGCTAGAATTGATGTGACAAATACAACGAGTGTGTGGGCAAGCTCCTCTTTTAACTCAAGCGCAAACGTTCGCAAATACGATCCTTCAAGCCGTGCGGCCCTGCCGAGGCAGTAGCTGCACGCCGCCCCGTATATAACTACATACCTAAGCTGCGCGTCTCGCCTCGCTCGTTCCACGCTTTCTATTAGCTCCTCCAGCGGTATGGTGTGAATGTAGGCAGCAAAGAGGTTGTAGAGGGCCTGTTTCTTCTCGCCTTTGTTGATCTGGGGATGGATTGCTTGCACAAAGGGTCATGTGTGCTGACAGGGATAACCCAACTGCAAGAACGTGCCGAAAGTAAAAGAAAATGAGGGGGGAGACGCCCTCACGAAGAATTGCATGATTGCCTCACAAAAGTTCCTAGACGCTTAAGAACGAGTCATAAAAACGATAACGGCTTTGATTTAAGCGTGATTGCAAAAACTATGTTATAGTGTTCGAATAATCAAAAAATGAATACGTTCGACCAATTGAGCGACGTTTACTCTTCCTTCTTTCTTCCACCGCCGAATAATCGTGCCCAGAAACCAACTTTGGGGGCGGGGAGCCGCAAAGTCACGAGTTTTAAGTCTTCATACGATCATTGAAGTGTGGGGGGTTATTTTTTTGCTTTCTTAGCGATGCTCAGCTGTTTATCTGGCCCTCGCAGCTGCCGCAGCTTGGGCCAGTTTCTTACCGTCTATTGATAGGAAATCATTTGGATCGATCTCGAGGGCTTTGTCAAAGCATTCTATTGCTTCCTCATCACGTTTCAAGTAGCCAAGACTTGCGGCTTTGTTACTCCACGCCCTTGCATCCTGTGGATCGATCTCGAGGGCTTTGTCAAAGCAATCTATCGACTCAGTGTAGGATCCATAATTGGCAAGAGTCGTGCCTTTACTATCCCATAAATGTACATCCTGGGGGTAAATTTCGAGGGCTTTGTCAAAGCAATCTATCGCTGTTTGGCGATAGGAGGAAGAGTACCGGTCTTGCATGCTTCTGAGAAAGAGGTTCATGCATCTGTTATGTAACATTCTTGCATTCTGTGGATCGATCTCGAGGGCCTTATTATAATACTTCTCTGCTGGATAGGTGTTGCCCAATCCGGCCTCGCACTGTCCAAGGAGATCCCACGCATCCGCGTTCTGCAGGTCTAGCTCTACGGCTTTATTGCCGCATTTCTTTGCATCTTTGTATCGTTGCCTATTGGACAGAGCCGTTTTCCTATCAATCGCAAGCCCACACGTGGATAAAGCCCGCCCCTTGTCAACCCATTCCTTAGCCTCTAACTTTTCCTCCTCCGATGCCACCTTCTGGGGAGGTTGTTGTTTAAACCGATCAAATAACCCCATCACCTTACACCCGTACTAAATAAGTCGTGCTAAATAACTAAATCCTTAAGGGCGTCCAACAGCGCTTTCCGTTCAACTGAGCCAGTCGGATATATGTAAAAATCGACGCCACGCCCCCTACCGCGTCCTTTTCGCTCTACCTCGACGTAGCCGTACAACTCCAATTCAGCGACGAGTGCTGAAAGCGTCTTATGCGAGACTTGCTCACGACCGTTAAGCCGCATTATATTGTTGAATTCCCGATAAACCTCAGTTGGTGACTGCTTTCCTTCTTTGCTGTAAACACTTTCAAGCAAGACCTTCTGATGTGGAGAGAGACGCACGACCTCTCTACGCAACAAAGACACTTCTGCAAGTCGTTCGGCACGTCGAACATCCTCTTCTGTAACCGTGGTTCGACCCTCTTCTTCACAAAGGTCAGCAGCAGTTGATAATAAGTCGAGTGCATAACGAGCGTCTCCGTTCCTCTGAGCGGCCAGGGCAGCGCATAACGGAAGGACCTCATCGCTCAATGCATTAGGATAAAACGCTTGTTCAACGCGATACTCTAGGATGTCTCTTAACTGAGGTGCATCATAAGCCGGAAAAGCAACATCCACAGGATGAAACGATGACAGGTCACGCGCGTCAGTGATGAGCGTAGGGGCGTCAAAGTTATTCGTGATCCCGATAAGACAGATGTTAGGGTCCCGCGTGAACTTGTAAATGAGGCTATATACGTCTTTGCTGTTCTTAATGAGCATCTTGTCAATCTCATCAAGAATAATGATCGCAATATTCCCCTTTACTCGCTCCTCGATTTTCGTCCAGTACTCGTTAGTATTAATAAGACGGTTGCTTGTCTCAATTCCAAAGTTGCTAGCAATAGTTTTGAGAATTTG
Source organism: Halobacteriota archaeon (assembly GCA_049578125.1). GTDB lineage: Archaea > Halobacteriota > Bog-38 > Methanoflorentales > Methanoflorentaceae > Methanoflorens. The sequence continues at coordinate 2,951 of JBAULJ010000287.1, read as the reverse complement.
ATAAATCGACGTATCTGCAACCAAATAAGAGCATAGCACGCCTTTGTTGTTTTTGACTTCATCTAAAACGTGCTTAACGCAGACCGTCTTACCGGACCCCGTGGGCCCTACGAGCATTATGTGTTTAGGTACAATGTTATTGTTGACCCTTCTTACAATGATTCGACCAAGTTTTTCAATTTCATCATCACGACATTGTAAAGCATCAGGGACGTATCTAGGGTCAAGAATCCTTTCGTTTTTATACAATTCAGTTAGATTAGATTCCCCAGTTTCTATCATCTCATTGATACGTATGTGTATGTAAGGTTCGACTTGTAAATAGTAGATTTACCTTATTCACTATCTTATAACTTCTACTATTACTGCTGATTGTATTAAATGATCCTAACAATATTGAATAAATAGTTTTAAATAAGAATAGTGCTTTAACACCACAACATGCTATTTTTTTATAATTCATAATATAAGTTATTCTTGCTATTTTTTTGTGTTACAAGTCGAAGTATACATACACACATCCTGATAGAATGGAAAGTATAACTAAAGTTACAACTCGAAACCTACATAACTTGTCTATTCTTTTTGTTTTATTGTTGTCTAGAAAATCTATTCTTAAAGCGTTGCCACCGTGAAGATTTTATTTCTTCTTTTTCCGGTTCAATATCCTCTAATTCTATATCTTCTGTTGGAAGTAGTGTTTTAACATCGTCGGCGGTAACCTGTGCATTTATCGCGATATTGCCTATGCTATCTTTTATCCCAGCGAGGTCCGTTTTTATGTCGTTTACCTGTGTTTGTAACTCCGTAATAGTCTCGGGAGTTGCAGGCGCAGGCAGTGCTCTAAGAGTGCGATCTAAACCCTCTAATCGCCTGTTCGTTGTGCGGAGCTGATCTTCCAAGGCCCGCTCAACTTCTGCACCTACTTCTTGTCTTAATAATTGTATGAGTCGCTCGTCTCGCTCGTTCAGTATAGCCTCGAGACGGGCGGTAATTATCATGTCAAAGTCATTTAGCGATAGCGCGTGCGGGACCTGTATTACGTCGGTGACTTCTTGCATACCGAGCGATCTTTTAGGAATATACCAGCGAAGGCCGTGTCCTGGGATATCACTCGCTTCGCGTTTTACTGCTTGTAGCTGGCCGCTCCTGATACGCCTTCTGATAGTGTCAGTGGATACACCGAGCACGTCGGCTACTTCTTCAATCGTATAATAGTCAGGGCCCGCGTCTGTTTCGTGCATGTGCATCTGCCTATGCAGCCGCCTATGCGTATTTGCCTATGCAGCTTTGCATATACAGGCGTCTATGCATGTGACTATGCATGCCGCCTAGCGGGCTTTGCATATGCAGGTGCATAGTCATAAAGATTGTGTTTTGTATCTATTAGTATGATGCCAATAGCAGGTATTTACGTACAACCTTTATTAAGCCTAAAAATAGGTCCGTTTGACAAACAAAGGCAATATTGACAAAATCAAACCAGTAACCTTTATCCGCGTGCAGCATGCACTTACGCGTTTATGCGAGCTTACCTGCCATCGCGTCGAGGTAAGAAAAAACAGCTGCCATAAAGGAGCAAGGGGTCAGCATCTGAATTCAGGGCTTTGCGGCGCTCATTAGGTCGCAATAAGGGAGAAGATGAAGCGCATCAATCCTGTTCCCTTTTTTTGATAGTCTCCATTATTCAAGTTAATTTGAACTCTTGAAGTTCATAGGTTCAAAACTTGACAATATAAATACTCGAGAAGAATTGCATTTGTTACTGAAATCAAAAAAATGCGAAAAATAGCGATAACCAATCAAAAAGGCGGCTCGGGAAAAACGACCACTGCCGTCAACCTCGGCGCATCTCTCGCCCTGCTGAAGCAAAAGGTGCTGCTCATCGATGCTGACCCGCAGGCGCACACGACGATCCACATCGGCGTGAACCCGTACGAGGTCGGTTTCACGATCTACGATGTCCTCATTAACGCACGACCAGTAGACAGCGCCGTCGTCGCAACCAACGTCGCGCGACTCGATCTCCTCCCGTCGCACATCAACCTCTCAGGGGCCGAAATCGAGCTCGTCAACGCAGTAGGACGAGAGAGTGTGCTTAAGGACAGCCTCGACGGCCTGAGTAAGGCTTACGATTACCTCATCATCGACTGTCCTCCATCGCTGGGGCTTATTACGTTGAACGTGCTCAACGCCGTTGCAGAGGTGTTCATCCCTATTCAAACGGAGTTCTTCGCGCTCGAGGGGATGAGCAAGCTGCTCGAGACCATCGACATCGTCAAGAAGCGCCTCAACAAGCGCTTGGAGATCACCGGGGTGTTGCTCACGATGTACGACGCGCGCAAGAACATCTGCAAGGACGTCGCAGAGCGCGTCGAGAACTACTTTAAGGAACTGGCGTTTGCAACGCGCATACGGGACAACGTGCGGCTGGCGGAAGCGCCCAGTTACGGGCAGCCGGTGATTCTGTTCGCGCCGAGTTCAAACGGGAGTAAGGACTATATGGAGCTGGCAAAGGAGGTGATGGCTCGTGGCGGATAAGGGCAAGGAGAAGAAACGCACCGGGCTGGGGGCAAATCCCCTCAACTGGATAAAGGATACAAGCGAAACGCCTGAGGAAACGGCGGCACCAAAGCGGAAGCCGCGAACACGGAAAGCGAAAGTGCAAAAGGTCGAACCTGAAAACGTTCAAGAGGTTAAAACTCAAGAAGTTCAAGAGTCTACTATTTCAATAGTTCAAGAGGCGGCAAATAAAGAAGTTCAAAATGAAGAAACCCTTGAACTTAGCGAGATGGTAACACAAGAGGAATTAGAGATCAAGCCCGCTGAAGAAGCGTTTTTGGAGTCCGATCCTCTCTATCGCGATTATAAGGCAGCCCACACACGCGTTCCGAAGTATCAGCAGCTTGACGTGAAGCTGTACGTGTTGTTGCGTGACGATCAGCTTGAGT
>JBAULJ010000286.1:0-4255 GCA_049578125.1 Halobacteriota archaeon | reverse complement strand
AGGACCTGGTTTCGCCTATTCAACGTATCGGATAGCCTCTGCGGGTGATGCTCGTGAAGCGTTTCTCACCGGAATTATCGTGCATATTATGGCGGCCAAATAGACGGCCGCAAAAACCAGGGCAAGCTGGGCGACTGGTACGGTAAATGGTGCTCTCACGGATTGATTCAAGCTGAGATAGATAGCGCCAGAGACGGCGAGCCCTGTCGACAGCCCGACGAGCACGGCTAGAGTGATTGCTAAGATCACTTCAAGTATGAGCGACTTTTCCACGCGTCCTCGGGTAAAACCGATGGCCCGCATTATGCCGATTTCTTGGCGCCGTTCAATTGCTGATCGCGATGTGATTACGCCTACCGACGCCATTCCAATGATTAGTCCGAGGCCGAGACAGGTCGCCGTGAGCTGAAACAGAAACTGGGTCTGTCTCATCATCTGCAGCAGCTCATCACGTATCAGAAATGCGTTAATGCCCGCTATTTTGTAGCCCTTTTTGAGGTCATAGCTCAGGTCAATAGGTTTCATGCCGTTCTCCGACTTGATGAGAAACAAAGTGTCGCCCGTAATCGCGGGATAATACTGCAGCATTTGTTGCTTGCTCATAAATATCCCGTGGAGGTAGACTTCATCCAGAACGCCCGCGACGATCTTTCGCGCTGTCCCGTTTGCTGTTGCCACTGAAACGACGTCGCCTGCCTTCACTTGAGTGGCATTGGCGCCGTAGAAGTAGTTCGAATCGACCACGACATAATGCGGATTGTTCAGAGCGTTCCAAACGTCCTGAGACGAATTGAAGCCCGTCAAAGTGTCTTGGAAGCTATACTGCGAGTGCTTGGAGAAATTCGCATCAACTCCGTAGATCGCGCCTTCCCCAGATCCTTGATAGTTCGGTTGCTGATCATTGATCGTCATCCCGGTCACGTTCGTCGTGAAAAGTCCGTCGTAGTAGTTGATTTCTGACTCGTTCAACAATGCAACCGGCGCCGTGCCTGACTGGCCTGGGGTGAGTGACTGTACTTGCAACATCGTCAAGTTTGCCAAAGGCGTTGTTGTCGTCACCCGAATGTCATATCCGCCTGTCTGCTTTTCGATATCTGGATGATATACAGCTGCCGTCACCGAAGTGAGAACGACAAGGAAGATGACAACGGACACTATAATGACCGTCATTCTGAACTGGGATTTTTTTTGCAGACTGTAGGCGATGGCTAGCTTTAGCGAAGATTGAACGCCTGCAAATGTTCCCAACAACTTGGCGACTCCGCGCAGCCAGATGCTAGCGTTAGCCAGCACCACTAGAAGCGTCCCAATCAACAAAAGGGCTCCTAGAGCAGCAAAAACAAGCGTCGACGTAACATCGCCAAAATTTGCAGGGTTTGCCACGGCATTGTAGGCCGCATAGGTTATGAGAAGCGCTCCCGACATCGTCAGTGCTAATCGACGAGTGGCTGCCTGCTGAACGATCAAAGCGAGGCCAGCAATAGCCAAAATCGGGGCTACAACGTGGACGACAATGATATCCTTCGACGTCGCATACGCTGCCAGGCCACACGCCACCAGCGCAATCCCGACTAGAACGGTGCCGATCGGCCTCTGCGACTTGTTCATGGATTGCTCGGTATTGTGAATCGCTCCTGCGATGCTCAGCCGGCTGATTTTTGAAGCCGACAGCGTTATGGTTACTATAGCTATAAGCACGCCCACGAGGAAGGCAGCAACCAGATCTGAGAAATCGTAGTGCAGCACGAGGGACGTTCCCACAAGATTCTCTCCATTAAATGCAACGTTGAGCACACTGAGTATACAAGCTCCGATGCCCACGCCTAGGACAGAGCCTATCGCCGCTGCCAACAACGCGGCAATCGTCCCCTCAAAGAAAAAAAGCAGCACGAGATGCCTTCGCTTCATGCCTATTGCGCGGGCCAATCCCAGCTCGTTTTTACGTTCTTCGCCAAGGGTGACAAAGACGTTGACGATGAGGGTGCTGCTTGCTGCTACCGAGAGAACCGCAAGCACCATTAACAAGTTTGAGAAGAGGGCCCCTTCTTGTTGAGTAGCGGCCAACGTATCCTGCTTGACGGCCTTAACGTCAAATCGCTCCGGCGAATCTGACAAAGCTTTGGCCACGAACTCTGAAACGTCGTTCGATTTTGCTACCCCTGATTCAGCGGTGCCTAGGTTTGAAATTCTTATTTCGTTGATTTGGCCTTCGTTTTTAAAAACGACCTGGGCAGCGTCGAGCGTCACAAAGATATTCTTGTTTAACCCGTACAGGGCTTTTCCTTCATCTTTTGCAATGTACTTCACCGCGAACGTGTAAGCCTTAAAGGAGGATTCATTTCCACCGTAATAGATTGTCAGTTTGTCGCCTTCGTGCGCATTTAGGTCCTGAGCGAGCTTATTGTTGATCAGGGCTTCCCCACCACGTAAGTCGCTCGCATTAGTTTGCGTGTTGTTGAGTAGCGTGAACTCCCCAAATTGGGCATCGGCGCTGAAGTTCAAACCGACCAGTGTTACTTGTGTCGAGGTAATGCCACTGGTCACATCATCTACTGACGGCACCTGCCCATACAGGCTTGGAGATAAGCCCTCGGTGTTATTAGTAACATAGGGATCCGCAGCAAGCTTTTCGTAAACGGAAACGTTGAACGGTTGACCGTTCATTGTGACAATTTCGTCAACGTTGCCGAGAGCATCGTACGTGGCCCTTACTGCCGCATAATTGAGGCTATTGCTTGCGACCAACGACCCCGAGATGATTGCGGTGCTTATGAGAAGTGCGGCGATAACAATGGCCGCATTTTTCGGACGTCGCGCAAGGTTTCTCACGCCGAGTGTGAACATTGCCTTGTTCTTGACTGCTAGCAGCGTCACAAATAGTAGGAGTGCAGCGACCATACCGAGGGGAAGTCCTGAGTACATCTATATTCCTCAATCTGTCGCTCGGTCAGCTAGATCGAAGTCGCAGCGGATTCCGAGAGAATGGCCCCGTCTTTCATATTGATCAACCGGTCGGCAGTCTTTGCGACGGACGGATCGTGAGTCACAATGACAAATGTCTGTCGATTAGTCTCATTGAGTCGTTTAAGGAGCGTAGTGATCTGATCGGCGCCTGTTGAATCTAAGTTGCCCGTTGGTTCATCAGCCCAAATGATTGCAGGCCGATTGATGAGAGCGCGTGCGATCGCTACTTGCTGTTGTTGACCGCCGCTCAGTTCAGATGGCTTATGGTTTGCCCACTCGCGGAGTTCGACGTTCGAGAGCATGTCCAAAGCCTTGGCTCGTGACTCTTTCTCGCTGCTGCCGGCGATCAGGAGTGGCAGCTCAACATTTTCGACTGCAGTCAATACAGGGAGCAGATTAAACGCTTGAAAGACGAATCCCATTCTCGTTGCACGATATTCTGACAGCTCATTATCGTTCATCTGGGCGAGGGGGATTCCTTCAATCTTTACGACGCCCGAGGTTGGATCGTCGAGTCCTGACAGGCAGTTAAGGAGGGTTGTCTTACCGCAACCGCTGGGACCCATAATTGCCACCATGTCGCCCTTTTCGATTATAAGGTTGATATCTCTGAGCGCGTGGACTCTTACCCCGTTCAATTCGTATATTTTGTGCACGCCTTGGGCTTCTACCATTAGCATGTTGGACTCCGCTTGTTTCTGTCGCGCTGGTTTTGAGCAGTGCCTACGAACCGAACATAAGCGAGCACAATAGTGCTTTAGGCACGCAGCGCTATTTGCACACTCAATTCATAGGTAATTAATTGAATGCTTTATTTAGAGCTGCCGGCAAGCGCCTGTAACTTATAAATATTATCGAATTATACCCCGAAGTACGTCTCCAGAGAAACTACACAAGGTTACCTATGAAAAACGCAAAGAACCTCTGCGTGCCGTTCACCGAGGAACGTTGGAGCAATTGGCTCGAGTGCGCAAAGCAAAGCGACTACAAGAATATGGACGAGACAGCGACTACAGTCTTCGTCGAGATGGAAGAAGACGTTGTAATTGCGTGCTGTAAGCTCGTCAGAGGTTTTGAAATCGGCAAGCTCACGCGAGAAGAGTCTTTAGATGGCTTGCACAATATCGAGGCAATAACGGAGAAAAAAACCAACACAGGCGATGCGGAGCTAGACGATCTTATCGGATTGATCCAGGCTTCTCTAGTCGGGGCTTTTGCATCCTTTGAAAGCTACGTCAAGGAGTCTTTCGCTGACAAACCGCCGATGGATGAGTTGGTCAGAGAAGCGCTC
>JBAULJ010000285.1:0-7786 GCA_049578125.1 Halobacteriota archaeon | reverse complement strand
GGGCAACGGATTCTGGACGCTCTGTTCCCCGTAGCGAAAGGCGGAACCGCAGCGATCCCCGGGCCATTTGGCTCCGGAAAGACGGTCGCACAGCAACAACTCGCGAAATGGTCCGACACGCAGATTGTGGTATATATCGGCTGTGGGGAGCGAGGCAACGAAATGGCCGACGTGCTAACCGAATTCCCGGAGCTCGAAGACCCCCAAACAAATGCGCCGCTTATGGACCGAACTGTGCTTGTAGCGAATACCTCAAACATGCCAGTTGCAGCTCGTGAAGCGTCCGTTTACACGGGGATCACCATGGCTGAATACTACCGGGACATGGGATACGACGTCGCTTTGATGGCAGACTCGACGTCACGATGGGCCGAGGCGATGCGTGAGATCTCTTCGCGTCTGGAAGAAATGCCGGGCGAAGAGGGATATCCTGCCTACCTTGCCGCCAGGCTCTCAGAGTTTTATGAGCGGGCCGGGCGTGTGAAGACGCTCGGCGGTGGTGAAGGGTCTATCACCGTTATCGGGGCGGTTAGCCCTCCCGGAGGCGACTTCTCAGAGCCCGTGACCCAAAACACGCTTAGAATAGTAAAGGTGTTTTGGGCTCTTGATAGCAAGCTCTCACAACGCCGTCATTTCCCGTCGATTAACTGGTTGGATTCGTATAGCCTCTACACGCAAAACCTCACCGAATGGTTTGTAGGTCACGTGGCGGGCGACTGGGAAGAGCTGAGAATGCGAGCCATGGCAATTCTTCAGAAAGAAAGCGAACTGCAGGAAGTCGTGCAACTCGTGGGATCTGACGCGCTCCCTGACGATGAGCAACTAACGCTCGAGGTCGCGCGGATGATTCGAGAGTACTTCTTGCAGCAGAACGCCTACCACGAGGTTGACACCTACTGTCCGCTTGAGAAGCAACACGACATGCTGGCGGCTATCATGGTGTACGATGACCTCGCGAGAAAAGCTCTTAACATGGGCAAGCTCGTCGAGGACATAATAAACGTCCCAGCAAAAGCGGAGCTGGCACAAATCAAGTTTGAAGAGGAATACGGGACGAAGCTTGAAGAGGTTGAAACGGCCATGCGAGCTGAGCTGGCGTAGGGTGAAGAGAATGAAAGAATATCGAACAATTACGTCCATCGCGGGGCCCCTCGTTTTCGTTGAGAAAACAGAGCCGGTTGGGTATATGGAGCTTGTCAACGTCATCCTAGACGACGGAACGATAAAGAGAGGGCAGGTTCTTGATACGTCCGAAAAGCTGGTAGCACTTCAAGTGTTCGAGACGACGGCGGGCATTGATACGCACTCGCGCATTCGGTTTACCGGTGAACTCATCAAGATGCCCGTCTCAAAGGAAATACTGGGTCGAATACTCTCAGGATCAGGGGAACCGCTTGATGGCGGACCAGAAATCGTGCCTGAAAAGCGACTCGACATCACCGGTGCGGCCATAAATCCCTATGCTCGGGACAACCCGTCTGAATTTATCCAAACCGGCGTTTCCACGATAGATGGGATGAACACCCTCGTTCGAGGTCAGAAATTGCCCATTTTCTCTGGATCGGGTCTCCCGCACAACGACCTCGCGCTGCAAATCGCTCGGCAGGCAAAGGTATTGGGCGCAGAAGAAGCCTTTGCGGTCATCTTCGTGGCCATGGGCATCACCGCAGAAGAGGCACAACACTTTATGAACGACTTTGAGAGAACTGGTGCGCTCGAGCGGGCCGTTGTATTCTTGAATCTAGCGGACGACCCTGCCATTGAACGGTTAATTACCCCGCGACTAGCCCTTACAACGGCTGAGTACCTCGCCTTTGAGCACGACATGCACGTGCTCGTCATCCTCACCGACATGACGAACTACTGCGAAGCGCTGCGGCAGATCGGTGCTGCGCGCGAGGAGGTGCCGGGCCGGCGTGGCTATCCGGGATACATGTACACGGATCTCGCGTCGGTATATGAACGGGCGGGACGAATCCGCGGGAAGACCGGCTCAATCACGCAAATCCCGATACTGACCATGCCTGGCGACGATATCACCCACCCAATCCCTGACCTTACGGGGTACATAACGGAAGGGCAGTTTGTGATCTCTCGTGAGTTGCATCGGCGGGGCATCTATCCGCCTGTTAACGTCCTCCCCTCGCTTTCACGCCTTATGAACTCAGGGATTGGAGTTGGAAAGACGCGAGAAGATCACAAGGCCGTTTCGGACCAGCTCTACGCGGCGTACGCAGAGGGCAAGGATCTGCGGGGGCTTGTAGCGATCGTCGGGAAGGAGTCACTCTCAGACCGCGATAAGACGTTGCTCGAGTTTGCCGATGCCTTCGAGGACAAATTCGTGCGGCAAGGCCACGAGGAAGATCGTGGCATTGAGGACACGCTCCAGCTCGGCTGGGACCTACTTGCGGCGCTGCCTGAAGCACAACTGACGAGAATTGACAGGAAGCTCATTGAGAAATATCACCCGGCACACGTCGCAAAAAGGACAGAGGAGCCAGTGCCGGCAGCCTCCTGACAAGGGGGCGCCATCGCGTCGTTACCCGATGAGCGACGCGGACGCGCAGTGCCATAATCCTCGATCGACTAAGGAGAGCACATGGCTTTAAGGGAAGTAAAACCAACACGATCGGAACTGCTCGAGATCAAGAAGAAAATCCGTCTGTCGGAGTCAGGCTACAACCTGCTGAAGATGAAGCGGGATGGACTCATTCTGGAGTTCTTTGACGTCCTTGAAAAGGCCAAAGACGCGAGCATGGATTTGGCGAATACGTATAAAATCGCAAAGGAGAAGATCGATGTCGCTAAAATGGTCGAAGGCGTGATCGAAGTCTATTCTGCCGCGTTTGCTCTGAAGCATAAGCCGGAGGTCACCTTAACGAGCAGAAGTTTGATGGGGGTCGTCGTACCAGAGGTGTCTTTCACCAGCATCAGTCAAAGCATAGATGAGCGGGGGTACGGCATAATCGGGACATCATCCGCCATTGACGAGGCTGCCGCGGCGTATGAGGAGCTGTTAGATAAGGTTATACGCGCCGCCGAAGTAGAAACCGCGGTCAAGCGACTGCTTATGGAGATTGAGAGGATAAAGCGTCGCGTAAACGCCCTCGAGTTTCGCGTTATACCAGACTTAAAAGAGGCGGAGGCGTTCATTGTCTTTAGGCTCGAAGAGATGGAACGCGAAAACATCTTTCGACTTAAGAAAATCAAGCTAAAAGCGGGGACTCGTGAAGCCGCGTGATCTCGGTCTTTTTCGTCGGAGCCAACGTACCCGTTGCGATCGCCTCCCTCCTATGGCATCTCAGCTGGTTGTGTGATCCGACACGCTGCTCGTAACCTCCTACCGACGGAAAAAATGGAATGACGCGCTGTTTGCGAGAACGTCCGTTGCACAGTGCTGTGAGAGGCAACTCTGAAGAATTCATTTCCAAAAAAGATATCTAAACGTAACTAGAATACGATTGGGGGAGTGTAATGCCTGAAGCCCGAGACGAGGAAGTTGGAAGACGGCTATTTCAAATACACAAGGAAAAAGCCGTTGAAGTTGCGCTCGAAAAAATGCGGCGGAAGATGCCGTCAGAATGGAAGTCATTCACTTCGACAGACATCGACGTGCTCAAACACATCCTTGGTGAAGCCTGGGTATGTATAAAGCGGAGCGACTGGGAAGGGATCTCTTTTGCAAAGCTGACAAAAGATGATTTAGAGGAAATTATAGTGGTCGCAAAGCAAGTGAGTAGCAAGGAAAAACCAGAGAAAATAGCGGTTGATGAAGTTTGCGCTGCGATAATAGCTAAAGAATAACCGGTATGACTGGTCGTAGAAGGAGCAATCCGTCGTTTTTGACTAGTTGTCGCAGGCTAGGTGGCGGCTTACACTGCGCCAACAGAAGCGGCAAGCAGTTTCTTCTTGGTAGCCTTCCGTCTTCGTTCGAGGATCCCTTTGACCTTCTTTAGTCGATACAAATCCTCCCTCTCCCGCTCTTCGATTGCTATCTTGATGTATTTTTTCTGCCGCTTTAGCTCAGGGATGAGTACTTGTTCGAGGGCATTTACTCGCCTTCTATTCGTTTGAATCTCGTCTCCGAGCCTTCGGAGAGACGTTTCAGTTTCTGCCAACCCGATGATCAGATCTAGCTCCACTTCATACCTCTCGGCCACTTCGTCTATCCGCCCGCTCGTCCCTATCAAACTGTACCCCCGTTCGAGGACACTTTGTGCGACCGTTTTTCGCTCAACGAGTGGAACAGGAACCCCCATTATGTTTTTTCCCTGAATGTCGAGCGATAGGGCTCGTTTCGTTGCAAAAGAAGCGGATCTTAGGGCTACGAGATCGTCAACTGCTTCAGCGACGCACAAAGAGCGTTGGGCAGCTTCGGCTGCGATTTCCAACTCTTCGCGCGACTTGGAAACCGACACCATGATATGAAAAAACTCTTGAATGAGGGCGTCCATTTTTTCGCGCAGCAGGTCTCTTCCTTGCTCCGCCAACTTTATTTGGGCCCTCTTCTTGATCAGTTCCATACGAGTCGGGTGAACTTGTTCCACGTCAGATCCCCTTGTGAACTGGATGATACTTTTGTATATAATCTAGTTTTATCCGCTTGAGCTCCTCTTCGGGGAGCATCGACAGAACATCCCAGCCTATCCCGAACGTCGTTTCAATGTCTCTGTCTTCATCCCCTTGCGATATGAATCGTCGCTCAAACTCATCTGCAAACTGCAGATACTTCTTGTCGAGTTCAGTCAACGCCTCTTCGCCCACAATAGCAACCAATCGTCTCAAGTCCCTGCCGTAAGCGTACGACGCGTAGAGCTGGTCGGCAACATTTCGGTGATCTTCTCTGGTTTTTTCCGGCCCAATCCCCAAGTTCATCAGTCGAGACAGACAGGGAAGTGCGTCAATAGGCGGATCTACCCCTCGTCGGTACAGGTCTCGGCTTAACACGATTTGCCCTTCAGTGATGTAGCCAGTCAAGTCGGGCACGGGATGCGTGATATCGTCGTCGGGCATGGTCAGTATCGGGATTTGCGTGATGGACCCTCTTTTTCCTTTGATCCGTCCGGCCCGTTCGTAGATAGACGCGAGGTCGGTGTACATGTAGCCCGGATAGCCGCGCCTGCCGGGCACCTCTTCGCGCGCGGTGGAAATCTCTCTCAAAGCTTCACAGTAATTCGTCATGTCGGTGAGGATGACGAGGACGTGCAGGTCGTGCGTATAGGCGAGGTACTCCGCAACAGATAAAGCACACCTTGGCGTGGCAACGCGCTCAATAGTAGGGTCATCTGCCAAATTCATGAAAAATACCACGCGCTCCAGTGCTCCGGTACGCTCAAAATCCGTCATAAAGAATGACGCATCTTTGTAGGTAATTCCCATCGCCGCAAAAATGACGGCGAAGTTCTCTCCCTCGCCCAACACTTTCGCCTGTCGCGCTATCTGAGCGGCAAGCCGGCTTGCCGGCAAGCCAGAGCCTGAGAATATGGGGAGTTTCTGCCCACGAACGAGCGTGTTCAAGCCATCGATAGCCGACATGCCAGTTTGGATGAAGTCAGCCGGTTTGTCTCTAGCGTACGGATTTATGGGCGATCCTGTGATATCCACGCTCTCTTCTGCAACGATTGCTGGGCCACCGTCTCGGGGATTGCCGACGCCGTCGAAGATCCGACCAAGCATGTCAAACGAGACGTTTATCTTTGGCGGCTCCCCCGTAAACCTGACCCGAGTGTTGAGGTCGTCGATCCCACTTGTACCCTCAAACACCTGCAAAACAGCGAGCTCTCGAGAAACGTCGAGAACTTGACCAGTTCGTTCTTCTCCATTGGGAAGCGTAATCTTGGCAGTTTCTCCGAAAGTAACTCCCTTCACGTTCTCGGTAAATATGAGCGGCCCAGAAACGTAGCTAATTGTTCTGTACTCTTTCGTGAGCAGACTGTGGGACGTCACGTTGCCACCTCTAGAGACCCCACGCTGCTGTCTATTACGTCCATAAGGCCTTTAATGGCGTTGAGCTCTTCCTGTTCCTTCATGCGCGCAATAGCTGTTTTGACTGGCAAGGCCAGCACTTGTTGCAGCGAGATCCCCTTGCTCAGCGCCTCGGTTATCGCATCGTGGAAGGCGAGGATCGTTTTCAACATCCAGTACTGCTTCTCAAGAGGGCAAAAAGAGTCAATCTCATCAAACGCGCTCTGTTGCAAGAAGTCCTCACGTATCATTCGTGTTACTTCTAAAATCGCCTTCTCAGTCTCTGGCAATGCATCGGGACCTACCAGTTGAACGATCTCCTGCAATTCGACCTCCTTTTGCAGGAGAAACATCGTCTTGTCGCGTAGGTCTCTCCAATCGTGCGCTATGGTGCCAACAAAAGACGCTTGGACGCTATCTAGATACAGCGAGTAGCTGTTTATCCAGTTGACGGCAGGAAAATGCCTTCTGTACGCGAGGCTCGTGTCTAATGCCCAGAACGCTCCAGCTATGCGCAGCGTGTTTTGAGTTATAGGCTCTGAGAAGTCGCCGCCCGGCGGCGACACCGCACCGACAACCGTGATTGACCCAGCTCGCCTGTCTGCACCTAAACAGACGACCCTGCCTGCGCGCTCGTAAAAGGCTGCCAACCGTGTCGCGAGGTAGGCGGGGTATCCCTCTTCTCCAGGCATCTCTTCCAGTCTCCCCGAAACCTCACGGAGCGCTTCCCCCCATCGTGACGTCGAGTCTGCCATCAAAGCGACGTCGTATCCCATGTCCCGGTAGTATTCAGCCATGGTGATCCCCGTGTAAATGGAGGCTTCCCTGGCTGCAACTGGCATGTTCGAGGTGTTGGCTATCATGATGGTCCTTTGGATCAGTGGTCGCTTCGTACGAGGGTCAACCAACGCCGGGAATTCAGTCAGCACATCAGTCATCTCATTGCCTCGCTCCCCACAACCGATGTAGACCACAATCTGAGTATCTGCCCACTTCGCGAGCGTTTGTTCTGAGACTGTTTTTCCGGTGCCAAATCCACCCGGAATCATGGCAGTGCCGCCTTTTGTCACCGGAAACATGCTGTCAAAAATGCGTTGTCCGGTGAGCAAAGGCATCGTAGCATCAAGCTTCTTCGCGTACGGCCTGCCGATTCGCACCGGCCATTTCTGAATCATTGTAATATTGGTCTTGTCGTCTAAGACGCAAACAGTCTCCTCTACAGTGAATTCTCCGCTTGCTATTTCAGTCACCACCCCAGATACGGTGGGCGGAACCATGATCTTGTGCTCAATATCATACTCGTGTACCGTTCCTACAACATCTCCTGGCTCCAAAACGTCGCCTTTGTTCACGGAAGCGGCGAACTCCCATTTTCGATCTCGGTCCAGCCCGGGCACCGTTATGCCCCGCGAAATGAAATCTCCGCTTCTCTCCATAAGTACCGGGAGAGGTCTCTGAATGCCGTCATAGATTGAAGAGATTATTCCGGGACCCAATTCGACGCTCAGCGGGCTCTCGGTGTTTACGACGGCCTCCCCGACCTTCAGTCCTGACGTGTCCTCATAGACTTGAATGACGGCCTCGTCTGCGTCCAGTCGTATTATCTCGCCGTTGAGCTGCTCTTCACCGACGCTCACGACGTCATACAATCTCGACCCGCGCATCTGGTCAGCATGAACGACCGGACCCGAAATCCGCGAGATCAATCCTTGCAGCATATCTTATCTCCTTACAACGATGTTGTAGCCTATCGCCCTGCGCAACAGCCTTTCTATGTAATCGGTGCGATCAATCTGTCGCTTGCTCGATGGTATGGGAATGA
>JBAULJ010000284.1:0-3820 GCA_049578125.1 Halobacteriota archaeon | reverse complement strand
GTGATGGAGCGCTGAGAAGCTAAAAAAAGCAGAGAGGATGCAGCGCACGGCGCATCTCGCGAGACGCCGACTGCTTGGTTAGCTCGAATTAGACGGTGCGTCCGAGAGCGATCCGCTTGCGGTCCTTGAGCTCCTGCTTCTTGCCTTCGTTCCAGCTTGAAACCGCGCTCATGTAGCCAGTCACGCGGGCGATGTGCTCAACGTTGTCCGAACCACAGTTGGCACACGTTTCGTGAAGGCCGCCCTCGACGTACGCGTCATCGAGGCATAGCGTCAGATCCCGCCCCGGCGCGAAGTATCCGATTTGCGTATTCTTGACGATGTTCAAGCAGAGCTCCATGAGCCCTTCGGGGTCGGGCTTCGTCTCCCCTAAGAAGACGTGCGTTAGATCCCCGCCGTCAAAACAGTGGTAAAAGACCTCCTCGTAACGGAGTCGATCAAAGAGGTCTACATCAGCGCTCACCGGGATGTGCGTGCCGTTTGAGTAGTAGATGGGCAAATCGCGGGACTTGTTCTTTATATAGCGCTTGATCGCCTCAGAGACGTTCCCCTCAACGACGCGGCGACACTTATCCGTAAACTCGGGGTTGAGGAGATCGGCAACGGCGAGACGTTGTGCACACGATTCCGCAGGCGTCCGCGCCAGGGCGATCTTGATGCCGTGTTCGCTTCCCGCCTGTCGGCAGTATGCCTGGAGCTCGGTCATTGCCCGTATCGCGAGTTCCCACGCGGCGGGATCCTCGTGTATGGCCGATCCGGTGTGATACTTGACGGCGTCGTTCACGCCAACCACGCCGATGGTGTAGACGAGGCTGTCGAAGTCGTAGAGCTGTGGTCCTCGCTCCCCCGTGTTCGGGTCACGCGGGTGCTGTTGCAGGAAGGGGAGCCGGTTGCCCGCGAGGAGCGGTTCCATCCACTTGCGCTTGATCTTGAAGAACTCGATGGCGCAGTCGACGAGGTTCTTGAGGTTATCGATAAAGGCGTCGGTGTCGTGTTCGGCGCGATACGCCGCACGAGGGACGTTGAGCGTGACGACGTGCCACGAGCCCATCGAGAAGTGGGCGCCGTTTCTAAAGTAGAGCTTGTCTTCAAAGTGCTGGTCTTCATCCCTATCGACCTTGAACATGTAAGCGCAGCACTGATAGCAGGAGACGCCCTTTCCCGCGCCCCGGTACTCCGGAACCATGTTGTCGAAGTAGGTCGAGCCAAACTCCGCAGAGAGCGTGAAGGCGGCCTCGTAGTTATCTTCAAGGGTGGGTATCTCCGGGTGGCCGTAAAAAACGTCCTCGGTCCGTGGCACGATGAATGAGGGCTCTATCGCGACCTCGGGCTTCGGGAAGTTGAAGGGCTTTCCCCAGTTGTCGCCCGCGGTCATGACCTCCATGATGGCCTTAAAGGCGAGACGCACCTCGCGTTCAAACTCGCCGTAGGTCCGCAGGGGCGCCTGCTCACCGTCCCAGACCTTCCCGTGCAAGACGATGGGTTTATCCTTCCACAGCTCTGGTACGCCCGGGGTGAGCTGGAGACTGCTGAAGACCATCTGTCCGCCGCGCGCGATGAACACCTGCGTGAGCTCGTAGACCGTCTCTTGCATGAGCTGTTTGATCTGGGTATAGTCCAGGTGTTCGAGATGGGGGGCCAAAAACGTCAAGAAGTTGTAGAAACCCTGCCCGCCCGCACAGTTCGTCTGCCCGGCAGCGAGCGCCTTGACCGCGTGGAGGATGGCGACCTCGGGGCTCTTCGCAGGGCCGGCGACGGATGCATGTGCTCCGGTGCCGTCGGGCATCAGGCCATAGTAAAGGAAGTACCGGAGGTCGTAGTCGGCACAGAACGGCCGCACGTTCGCGTACTCCATGTCGTGAATGTGAAAGTCCCCCGAGCGGTGGGCGTCGCCGATGCTCTGGGGGAGCATGAGCAGCACTTGCTGCTTGCTCAGCTTGTCGTGTTTCTTCTTGGCCGACGTTTCGGGGTTTGCGGTCAGATTGGAGTTCTCCTTTGCCTCGAACCCCTCGCCGTGGTCAATACGGTAGGCATCGTAAAGAGACGTTCCCACTCGTGAGCACGCACGCGCCCAGTCGCCGAACCCCTCCTCGAGCAAGACGACGTTGACGAACTCGCGAATGAGCGGCCCGCTCAGCTCGTGCACGTCCATCCGCTTGATCTTCTTCTCAACGATATCCGCGATGCGTCGCGCCTCGGCCCGCTTCATGCCGCGCTTCCCATAGAACGTCTGCGCGAGCGCCGTTTCACGAAGGAGCTGCTTTACGATCGCTTCGCTGTTCCACGGGAGGATGAACCCGTCACTCGTCCGGACGTTGGGCATGTCTTCGGCCTGTTCGCCAAAGAGCGTCGTCTGGAGGCTACGGGGCTGAAGCATCGGGAGCAATGACTTCTTCTGGGAGTTATTTCTCTTTCGTGTAGATATGGCCATTAGCCCACCTTTTCGATAACTACTATTGCAGGAGCGAAACGCAGCCGACTCGTTTGCTATAAATGTCAAATTCGTATTAAGACGAATGGTTGCACAAGGGTCTGTCGATGCATAACGGGAACAAGCTCCCGTCGAATATGACTCCTGCAAACGGTGTAACAGTTGATGCTTATTACGTTATCCCATACGACACGATAGTAAATCAATGTTGGGATTTGTATCGCATCTATAACCTTCCGCAAACCAACGAAGCTTGTTCGTCGGTGAGCTATTTGGAACGAACGACCTTCTGTACGTCGTTGCGACTCCTCTGACCACCGCAACGCTTCCTTTGTTCGTTCGAGCTCTCGAAGAATTTACGAAGCTTTTCCCTTGTGTTGTCGTTCCACGTCCGCAACACGGCTAATGCCTGAAACAAGCGCTGAGCGGAACGCGTGCAGTATGGAGGCAGTCTGTCGTTGGACGCTCGCCAGCTTGGTAGTGCTGTCGGAGTTGGAGACCGAGAGTGCGGCGGAGTCAAGAGTTGCCTCGTATACGCCCTCATCGTCAACGCTAATGACGCTCCAGCCGAGCACGTCGCTGGCTAAACGCTCGGCGTGAACCGACGGCAGCGCATAGCGCTTTAGTCGCCGTCGGTAGGACGAATAGGCCGTCCTACATTGAGCGTCCCAGTACACCTGGACGTGATTGGGTGCGCGCACGTTCGTCGTCTTATACCGTGACGCGTCACACGCGCACACGGCCACATCTTGGTCGAGCTCGTACGAGCGCGGCGCGAATAGAAAACGTCCGCAGCGCAAACACCCGAACTTCGCGAGCTTGACGTGCCGTTTTCTGTGAATCTGTGCCATCAACCCTCCCATTTGGTCAGAACAAAAACGAAAAGGAATTAAGGGAGGTAGGCGGTACAAATCCCGGAGGTGTAGGGCTTTGGCGTCTCTCAATCCCTAGCTGAAGCCCTTTGCTACCCCTCTCTTCTCTTTCTCTCTCGCGTGACCGTTTTGATGAGTCCGACTTTGATGTGCGGGCCCTTCTAGTGATACCATCATTGGCTGCTAAGGTTATAAGCACTTCTCTTAAAGAATAAAGAGAATATCGATCAGTAACGCGGTTTTTAGGCCTTATGACTCCCTCACCTCGGACAATGTGCGCTTACCGCGTCCCAATCTCAAAAACGTCCTCAAAATTACCGCTGATAAGAAACAACAGTGGAGCTCGTGGGCAGTTGCGTGCATCATATCGCGCGTCGCTTTGACGAGCATGGCCTCATCAACGCCGCGTGACGTCCTGCTGTTTGGTGTGGCCGAGCGAAAAAACACGCAAAATGGAAGCGCGCCCATGTCGAGGTACGCCGTCAAGGCGGGGGCTCTTTTCCGCGCGGGCTGAACC
>JBAULJ010000283.1:0-3073 GCA_049578125.1 Halobacteriota archaeon | reverse complement strand
GCCCACCAACGCGCCGGCATTGTGAGAAATTTCAAAGACTTCATTCAGTCCATTAATCACATCTTCATCCTGAATCATCATGTATGCGGCCGTGCCTAACGCGGAAAGCACCGGCTCATCGAAGAAGATCACCACTTGCTCAGTGTAGGGCTGCAATTGCTGAATTTGCCAGAGCGCCTTCATGCCCAGACCTTTCAGCACAATGTCGCGATATTGTTCGTCGAACCAGACCGAGCGGCGTTCCTGATCCGCCAGCCCTAAACCGAACGTAAAGGGGCCTGTAACCTGCCCTTTCAGAAATGGAAGTTTCATATTGGCAGCGGCCAACTGTCGCAACATACCATGCAGGCCGGCGGCGTACTCTTCGGAAATCGCAAAGGCGTCCACATGCTCCGCGACAAGGTGTTCATAAAACTCAACCATGGCGTTGGGCAGGTCGTCATCAACCTGCACCCAGATGCGCTTCGCGACCTCATCAACGCGAATACCCGGAAACGCTTCGGTGTACTGAGGAATCATGGCTTCCTTAAATGACCGTCTCGGCAACTGCGGCCAGGCTGGAATAGTGAGTGGAACTTGTTCAAGCGCCTGAAGAGCCTCTTTGGGGGTCAAATGGGGCATGCTGCCCATCATGGTCGTCTGGTGTGCTGGAAGTACAGACATCGTAATAAATTTGTTATAAACGTTCAAATAGCTTTCAGCTGTTCTATATTTTGCCTCGGTCTACAATTGCTAAGGTTGTGTAACCGCTCCGGTTCAAAAAGGTTCGATGCTTGGGCTAAATTTGCACCTCTCCAAGCATGTTGAGGCATGTGAAAGAGGGCTCAGGCATGCAAAAGGAGCTTGCATCGTCCATTTTGCTTTGAGCTTGCAATCACTTTTTTCGAATGTCGCCCTGTGGGGGCCTCTATAGGGCTCCTTCGCTCAGCGATAAGCTTTTGCAGTACAATGACCAGCGGCAGACTGTATTGCTTGGCATTTTAATGGAGAATAAGACTGCAGTGATCTTAATAAAAGCAAAAACTTAAGTCAAACCCTCCGCAACCTTTTCCTATGCCAATCGATCATCGAACTGAGTCTATGCCTGGAATTCCAGCAGCCACCATTACAACCCCCACTAATAACACGCGGGTAGAAAACTCAGAATTTGTTAAGGGCACAGCCCATAACATTGAGGGAGAACAATACTACCTATGGCTTGTATTGTATGATTACAACGCGAACCGCCATTACCCACAAGATGGACCCGTTGCTGTCTCCTCAGACGGTCAATGGGAGATGACCGCATTTTTTGAGAGCATCGGAAGGCATGATATTACTGCAGTCGCTGCAGACCAAAACGCCAACGAGATTCTCTTACAATACCAAGCGGCCAGTGAATCGAGTGGCGATTATCCGGGGTTGCCTGCCCTTCCTTCAGGATGCATAACGCTGGCTTCAGTCACAGTCTCCAGAAGGGAGGGCAGCGGGTGCTAGTAAAACCTCAGCTACCATTTATAGCATAACGATCTCGTTCCCACAAACGTCAGATTAAAAACTAAAAGGGGGTTTACCACCCCCCTTCTCTCTTTTTTTATCTTACGGTGTTAATCTAGAACGGCACGTTAGCATACACCTCTTACAGGTCCTTATCATTGAACTTTAGGCAAAACTGCCGTCGTATTGATGTTTGAATGCCCCAGCACCTTTTGTAAGCGTCTTATGTCAACTCCGTGCCGCACGCTGTTTATGGCAAAACTGTGCCTGAAAGTGTGCGGGGGCACGTCCTGGCTGATCAGTTTTCAAACATAACAACCTGCTTAGAGCAGTAGACAAAACAGCTCTAAAGGCCTTTCTTTCTTTAGCTTAATGCTGATTTGCACTTAGTCGCACGCGACTAATAGCAACGATTAAGTGCCAAACACATACCACATCCACCACCATGTCAGCCGCTGAAAATTACCCAGCCCTTCTTGTGGACGATACGCTGCCTAAACACGAGCTGCTGGAGATTCACCGCAGCAAAATCTCGATCCACCGCGCAAAAACAAACTACGACTATCCAATAATACGATTGCCCCATCAGTTCTCAGCGCTCGCGGGATTGCCCACGCGCATCTACCAGACAGTGCACGATGGAGCACTAGCCTTCCTCGGCAAAGGTGGCCGGTTGGAATTCGGCCGATCCGGATTTCGTCTTTTTTCATTTTGAGGAGTCTGTCAACTTCGTTTGATAAAAGGGTTGACTTGAGTTCTTTAATTTCTGATTCGATGGTGGCAAAGTGAGTTTCTAGCCTATCTGCGCAGCAGATTTTAACACTGCATCACTTAGTTTTAAAACACTGTTGCTTCTTGGCATGACTTTCTGGGTAACGATAAAAAAACCACATGCTACTGACCGCTGAGCCAACTGGAGCGTCCTGAGACCGCGTCGATCCGAGGAGTTCGAGATGATGAGCAAGATAGCGGCATCCTGATATATCGTCGCGCCAAGAGAGATATTTGAGATGTGATATTCGTGGTCTTTGGGTTCGGCACGCCAAATGTGGAAAAGATGAGAGAGAAGCGGGACGTCAAAGGGCTCATCAAGGCATTGGGGTATAAGAAGGGAAGTGATGTTCGCATAAACGCTGCGAGCGTCCTTGGCGAGATCAGCGATCCGCATGCCGTTGAGCCGTTAATAAAGATGCTCAACGACGCGGACAGTGATGTTTGCAAGGCCGCTGCTGAGGCCCTAGGCAGGATCGGCGAACCGGCCGTTAAAACGTTGATAAAGGTACTCAGCGACGCGGATTGGGGTGTGCGCGAGAGTGCCGCCGCTGCGGATGCCCTCGGCAGGATCGGTGATAGCAGAGCAGTGGAGCCGCTAATAAGGGTACTCAGCGACGCAGATTCGCATGTGCGCGAGAGCGCCGCCGCTGCAGAAGCCCTCGGCAGGATCGGTGATAGCAGAGCAGTGGAGCCGTTGATACGGGCGCTCAACGACGCGGACAGTGATGTTCGAACTAACGCTGCGGATGCCCTCGATACGTTCGGGTGGACCCCGGGCAGGGATGAGGCAGCGGCCGCCTACTGGATAGCGAAAGGACAATGG
>JBAULJ010000282.1:0-1824 GCA_049578125.1 Halobacteriota archaeon | reverse complement strand
GGCTTGACTGACACTTTCCACATGTTGTCGAATTGGCCATCAAAACTCGACACTCTTGGCTTGGGAGTCGAGTCTTCGATCTCTACAGGAGAGACTTCGTGCAGCTTGAACTCTTTAAGACTCTCTGAAAAGTTCTTGATGCGGATTGTCACTGTGCACGCAGTATCGCTCTGCTCGGCTGTCTTTTGAACGAGCACGTTCCCCATAATTTTAGCCACGATGGGTTGAATATTAGGTTGTGGGGCTCCTGTTACTTGGGATACCTTCTCGGCAAGTTTAGGAAGAACTTTCTCTATTATCTCCTCTTTCTCTTTTCTCTTTGCAAGGATTTTTTGCTTTGCCAAGTAGTTTTTGAGGCCACGCGCGACGTCTCGGACTGCAAGTTCTATCTCGTCTACTATCTCCGGTATATCTGCGATCGCTTCTTTCGACTCTGACGTGAAAGGAACATTGGTTGAAGCGACGTGTGTAAGCACGACGATTGGGCCTTGTGGGATGCCGCTCCCGCCTGGTTGCAGGAGTTCATAGTTCCTCCAGTTAATCCTCTCTACGGCGTGAGTGCTTGCGCACCCCCCTTGTTGATACAACAAGGGAACTCTGTTTGCGAATCGTAGGATGTCTATCCTCTCTTCCTTTGGCAAGCTGCCTCCGTAGGCAATGCCTGCTTCGACGATGAATGGGTTCCCTGTGTGCACCGAGGCGTCACGCGTGGTCGTCGCGATAAAGTCAACGTCGTATTCTTTTTCTAGCCCTTTTCTGATTAGCTCTTCCGTTATGGGGGAAAGACATTCAGTTGAAGGCGCAATGATTTTGACGGTTTTGAATGCCTCAAGCAAGCGCTTTGCTTGATCGCGTGAAAGGTCATTGGGGTTCACGTCCGGGTCGATTCCGGCTTTTGCGCATATTTCTTTCGCGGTTTTGTGTCCAATCCTCGCGAATTCGTTTGTCAAGAATGAGGTTAATCGTCTTCTCTCAGTATCCCGTAACATCTTGATCAAAGTGCCTAGTTCAATGCCCTCCGGGTGCGGCAATATCTCACATGGTTCGACTGGCAAGATCTCCGTAACGCGCTCAAACACTTCAGTGTCTCCGGTCGGCTCAACCAACGTCAATCTGGCGTGCGGATTGACAATGGCAGTCGATTTCGCGTAACCGTAGATCGATTGCTTACGCGCGCGGACGTATGTGCCCTCCATCTCGACTTCAATTCTGGTCCCGTGAGGTCGGTCCCACGGCACGATTTTCTCCATCAGTATTTCAGGTTCGTTAGTCTTCGTATTGATAACGAGCTCGTAATAATGAGCGTCTTCATTCTTTCCTGTTTTTGAGTATACCGCGGTGGGCCGCCCAGACGTCAGTTGCGCATATAACACGACCGCGGAGATTCCTATGCCTTGCTGCCCCCTGCTCTGTTTTAGGGCGTGAAATCGAGAGCCGTACAGGAGCTTTCCGAACACTCGCGGTATCTGCTCTTTCACGATGCCGGGGCCGTTATCTTCGACTATGACGCGATAGTTGTCTTTATCCACCTTCTGAATTTCAATCAGAATGTCGGGCAGCACACGGCTCTCTTCGCAGGCATCTAGTGCGTTATCAACCCCTTCTTTAACACTTGTTATAAGGCTTCGAGTCGACGAGTCGAAACCGAGGATGTGACGATTTTTCTCAAAGAACTCGGCTATGCTAATCTCGCGCTGTTTCTGTGCAAGCTTCTCGGCGATGTTTTCAGCCATTTGACGTTCTCCCGATCACAGTTCCGCGCCAACGATGGTGTGAGTCGTCGTTACTCCTTTGATATCTCGTATGTTATCAACTGAATTGTTC
>JBAULJ010000281.1:0-4668 GCA_049578125.1 Halobacteriota archaeon | reverse complement strand
GCTCTTGAGGGTGGCGGTGAAGGTGACGGATTGGCCGACGGCGGGGGTGGTGGTGGACGGGGAGAGGGAGAGTTGGGTGGTTTGACCGGAAGCTGAACTAGTTGCAGGATAATAAGTCTGTAAGTCTGCGACTACCTGTTCGAATCCTAGTGCTTTGTATTTGCTAAGCCCCCCCTGTGAATAAGCACACCACACGTGGAAATGATTGAAACCTATTCCATTGGCGTAGGACCAATCGAGCATTGACTTGTAGCTCGGTGAGCCACCGTTCTTTGAGTTAGTCAGTATGGGATTGTAATCGACGCTGCCCCCGTATTCCCACACTCCGGCAAGGATGCCGTTCTGCTTTCCTAACGAAGCGGCCTCCTTTGCTCCTGTCTGGATGTAAGGCCACTCTTGCGTGTAGTAGCTCTCCCAGCTGTTCATGACCGTGAACGAGTGCTTGTACATGTCTTTCCAGAGGCCACATTGATCGCAGTTGTAGTTCACGTACCCCTTGAAAAACTGCGCCATGTAATCAAGATCACCGGCTCTGCCCCCTTCTGAGGAGACGTACTCCCAGCCCGCGTTTTTGAGTGATTGGAAGTAGGCACCGAAATTGGTTATCGGTGTGCTCTGAAGCCGTCCTCCGCTCCAAATGGGGGTTTCAACGTCAATAATTGGCTTCATCCCAAGCGATTTGATCTTGTTGAGCTCTGCCTGGTGCGTTCCAGTGTCCGGGACTATCAAGTGCACGACAGTGAATCCGTGCGCTTTGAAATAGTCAAGTGAACCGTCATTTACCATTGACGGAGGGCAGCCGATGTGATACTCTATCGGGTGCGTCGTGGCCGCCACTAGTGGCTGCGTATTCGTCGCTGCATTGGCTGTAGCAGCCGTAGCAAAGATCAAAACCGTGGCCAGCAGCAAAATAGCCGCGAATTTTGTGGCGTGCTGACCCAAACGTTGTATTCCGGCGCGCGTTTTGTCAGGAGTCGTCAACATGATCCCCATCTATAGCAAAAAAGCTGCAGCCAAGGAGCTAAATACGAATTGCAGCTTCTATATAGGTTTCTTCATTTTTTTGCTATGTTACTTAGTCTTTGCTATTTGCGCCGATTGTACAGAACTCAGCGCGGCGAGGAATGGCCTCCGATTGCGTCGATTTTCGCGTGGACGTGAGAAGGGTCTGCGGGGGGGTCACCACGTGATCCTGTACCAGTTTACCGTGCTTTAGAGCTTTAGCGTACTCTCAGTGCTTGTTATCCGTTCGAGCGCTGAGTTTCCAGGCTTCCTGGAATACCTTATATAAATGACGGAAAAGCCAAGAAACCAGACCGGAAAGAGCACATAACTGGCATAGTCGTGTACTGTCCAAAGCGCATCAGCGCCGTAATAGTAACCAGCCACGAAAAGCAACAGTAACCTAGCGAAGTTTTGGAGATAGGTGCCAATCACACCAAAAATGAGCAGCCCAATCAAGACCTTGTTTTGCGGCTTTCGATCTATAAGCATGAGCCCGAAAATGGCCAGAAATATCGCTAACGAATCGCTTCCCGCGCATCTGGTGTCGACCTTCGTCACGATGTCGTAACCCAGTAGACTGTTCAACGTGACCGTAATGCCATTTAAAGTGACGGGCAATCCGAAAAGTTGCAGCGTTGATACGGAGAGCACCGCCGTAGCCCGCGGGAACCAGGTAGCCGCCGTGTTTTCGAGCAGCATGGGAAAACCAACGGCAATTCCGAATAATCCCACCAGCATGAGTGGTATTTTTGACGCCTGTCCAAAAAAAAGCGAGAATTGCGCGACGACGACAAACCCAACGGTAAAAAGAGTCAGTGGAAGCGAATCCGAAAACGCTGCTACGTAGTATAGGAGTCCCACAGAAGCACCCACCAGTAGCAGGCCTAAGGTCAGCCATTTCGCGTCGGTCCCTCTACGGGCGGCCTCGAGGATTTCTGTTCGCTTGATGTACGCCCACAGAACACATAGGACTAGAACTGCCCAAAAATAAAATCCGTTTTGCTTGAGCGTAGCGTAATCAAAAAGAAGGGCTGAATCAGCAAAAACGCTTCTAAATGTCCCAAACGTAAGCAGAAGGCAGGCGCACAGTAAACCTACCTTCAACGCCACGCGTTGATCCTGCCTGAGCAGCGAACGATCCATCGATTTTTTTACCTCTGAAAAATCGGATTAAAAAACATACTGTAGTACGGCTTCTAGTCAACGACAGCCTTAATACCAAGTATGGTTTGTGAGAACTTGCATAGATATACTTTTTTGTGGAATTAGCGATGCTTGAAACCCCCGCAGCGATAAGAATTGATGTCGACAGCGCGCGAGACGTTGCCCTCTTGCCTGAACTACTCGACTTGCTGCAGCGTCTTGAGATCAAAGCAACTTTTTTCATCACGACGGGCCCTGACAGGCTGGCGCTCAATGTGTTCAAGTACATCGCCGACCCGCGAAGTTGCCTAAGGTTCATCAAAGCGAAACCGCTGCGGTACGGGTCCCACAGTCTCAACGGTATCCTGCGAAAAAAACCAGTCGAAGCCGTATGTCCAGAGGCTTTGCAAAGAGCCAACAATGACGGACACGAACTCGGATTGCACGGATACGATCATTACGCCTGGATGAACACCTTGCAGAACATGGATGAGATCAAGATCAAAGAGCTCATCAGCAGGGGGATGGAGACGTTGCAGGCAACAGCTAAGGCTGAGATAAAGAGCTTTGCCTCGCCCGGATTTACTGTAACTAGCGCTCTGCTACAAGCGATTGATGCGATTGGCTT
Source organism: Halobacteriota archaeon (assembly GCA_049578125.1). Classification (GTDB taxonomy): domain Archaea; phylum Halobacteriota; class Bog-38; order Methanoflorentales; family Methanoflorentaceae; genus Methanoflorens. The sequence continues at coordinate 1,892 of JBAULJ010000281.1, read as the reverse complement.
CGATTATTCAAGCGATTTCAAGGGCAATGGACCAACATCCCCGTTCTACCCTGAAACAGGCGCCAAAAGGAGCCGCGTTTTGCAGGTGCCAGTCTCGATGGATTCGATTGGTGAACTCTTCACTAAGGGGTTTTCTGAAGACCAAATCAAAGCAAAGATACGTAAGAGCAGGGACGTTTGGCACGCAAAAAGAGTACCGTTCGTGATGTACGCTCATCCGGCGCACGAAGTCGGCTGCTATATGGGGCTGTTCTCCTCGGTCTTACGAGATTTGTGCGAAGATGCACGGTTTACATTTCTAACGCTGGCTCAAATAGCACAACAATGGAAGGTGCGTATTTGAAGTCGCTCAGAATTGCACACATTTACGAGCTCGGTCCGCGGCCCGAGGGCGTACTGCTGGGCGGCATTGAAGTCGCATTGCTTGAGCTCTCGAAATCGCTCACAAGACTGGGGCACGAAGTAACGATCATCAGTGGGGCAAGCAATGGGGCCGCTGAGTTTCATATCGAAGACGTGTTGATAAAAACCATCGATTTTGCAGGCTCTATGAAACTCACGTGGGATCCCGCAAACCTAAGGTTTGCAAGACAGGTCGCATTTCCGTTTGCAGCGCTTGCAGCAGAGCTTTCAGGGTTTGATATCTATCACGGTCATTTCTACACATCGGGAGTGGCAGCAAATGTCTTGGCTCGAAAATATAGAGGGGCTGCGGTCAACACAATCCACGGCTCGTACTATGACATCTGGCGTTACATAGAGCCTCCTGTCATCTCGTCGCTCTACAGGCTAACTGAGCGCACTCTTGCTCCGATGCTCGCACGAATTTCCAAAATGCAGATTCATACAGGCGGGTATTTTGCACGCAGGGTCATTAAATGGGGGGCACCACCTGACAAGGTTGTGACGATTCACAACGGCTTTGATCCGCAAGCGTTTAACCCTAGCGTTGTTTCCAGCGACTTCATCGGAGACAAAACCGTTCTGTTCACCGCGCGGAGACTAGTTGAGAAAAACGGTTTAGAGTACCTCATTTTGGCGATGCCAGACATTGTCGCACAACACGATGCCGAGCTCGTGATAGCTGGGGATGGGCCGCACAAGCAGTACCTCCAAAACCTAGTGGCACGGCACGACCTTCAAAACGACGTTTCGTTCATCGGAGCAGTACCGCATACTAAGTTGCCGCAATTCATTTCAGCATCGGATATCGTCGTGATCCCGAGCCTGATGGAGGCTTCGAGTCTCTTCCTGATCGAGTCGATGGCTTGTAAGCGTCCAGTTATCGCAACGAACGTGGGGGGTATCCCTGAAATTATGAACGAAAGCTGCGGCGTGCTTGTACCCCCACGGGATGCCTTGGCCCTTTCGCAAGCTATAAACCAGCTCATTGCTGACCACGATCTACGAGACAATCTCGCAAGAGAAGCTTATGTAGCTGTTAAGGACACACTCACGTGGGACACAATCGCCCTCCAGACAGAGAACGCTTACGCGAAAGCAGTATCGTAACCGAAATACTAGCGGTAGTAATCGGGGACTGTTGCTTTCCGGAAGTCCACGCACCGTTTGCACGAATCAACCGGGAGTATACCAAACGCACCACAACGGACGTACTTGGTTGCTCCGTACCGTTCGTATCCCATGAACGCCAAGCAATCTACGTCGGGTTCAGTCGTGCCGGTTCCTAAACCCATATGTCAGCCCTCGAAAAAACGTTTTGAGTTTTATTATTTATAAGTTGGCGCATCTTTCGTATGGAAGAGCGATTTTTGCTTACCGAGGAGCAGTCAAGCTCGGGCTATCGTCACGAATCCTGTATGTCCAACTCTAGTGGCGGGACGAGTGCCTCGTTTCCCAAACTGCATCTCTCGTTCGATTCCCTCGAAGGT